>JAWVGK010000353.1:0-6339 GCA_033855155.1 Solirubrobacteraceae bacterium
CCCGCCGACCCCGGCTCCGGCGGCGCCAGCCCGCAGCCGCCGACCCCGTAGATGGGTCTCACCGAACGGCGCATCGGGCTGCTGTTCGCGATCTTCCTCGGCCTGCTGTGCCTCGCGGTCGGGCGCACGTTCTGGCTGGGTGGCGTACGCGCGTCGGCGCTGCAGCGCGCGGCCACGACGCAGCAGGTCGACGAGATCGCCGTTCCCGCGAGTCGCGGCGCGATCTCCGATCGCAACGGCATCGAGCTCGCCGTCTCCGAGCCGGCGGCGGACGTCGCCGCGACGCCGTACCTCGTCAAGAGCCCGCTGCGCGCGGCGGCGCGCCTCGCGCCGCTGCTCGGCACGACGGAGAGCAAGGTGCTGACGAAGCTCGACGCGCGCGGCGGCTTCGTGTACCTCGCCCGCAACCTGCCGGCCTCGACGGCCGAGAAGATCAAGGCGCTGAAGATCGCGGGCCTGCAGTTCATCCCTCGCGGCCGGCGCAACTACCCGCGCAGGTGGCTCGCGTCGCAGGTGCTCGGCGGCGTCGGCGTCGACGGCGACGGCCAGGGCGGGCTCGAGTACCGCTTCGACGACGTCCTCAAGGGCAGCGACGGCAAGCGCCGGATCGTCAAGGACGCGCTCGGCGATCCGATCGTGCTACAGGAGACCAAGCGCGCCGTCGCCGGCGAGGACCTGCGCCTGACGCTCGACGCGCAGCTGCAGGGCAAGGTCGAGGACGTGCTCGCGCAGGTCGGCGCGAAGTGGGCGCCGAAGGGCGCCACCGCCGTCGTCATGGACCCGCGCACGAGCACGGTGCTGGCGATCGGCAACTGGCCGCGCGTCGATGCCAACGACTTCGGCGGCGCGCCCGCGTACGCCGGCCAGGACCGCGCCATCGGCTTCAACTACGAGCCCGGCTCGACGTTCAAGGCGATCACCGTCGCCGGCGCGCTGCAGGACCGCCTCGTCCAGCCCGACGAGTACTTTCACCTGCCGCCGACGATCACCGTCGCCGATCGCACGATCCAGGAGTCGCACGCCCGCGGAACCGTCGACCTGACGACGGCGCAGATCCTCGCGCAGTCCAGCAACATCGGCACGGTGCGCATCGGCCAGCGCCTGGGGCCCCGGCGCTTCGACCACTGGGTGCGGCGCTTCGGCTTCGGGCGGCCGACGGGCGTCGAACTGCCCGGCGAGGAGCGCGGCCAGGTGCTGCGGCTGGGCGACTACTCCGGCTCGTCGATGGGCAACCTGCCGATCGGCCAGGGCGAGTCGGTCACGCCGATGCAGCTGACCTCCGCCTACGCCGCGATCGCCGACGGCGGCGTCCTGCGCCGGCCGCGGATCGTCGCGAGCATCGGCGGGCACCCGACCGCCGCACCGCGCGGGCGCCGCGTGATCTCCGCGAGCACCGCCGCACAGCTGCGCACGATGCTGAGCGGCGTCGTCGAGGCCGGCGGCACCGCCGCCGCTTCGGCGATCGACGGCTACACGCTCGCGGGCAAGACCGGCACGGCGAACAAGATCGAGCCCGCGACCGGCGAGTACTCCAAGACGCGCTACATCGGCTCGTTCGTTGGCTTCGCGCCCGCGCGCGACCCGAAGCTGCTCGTGACGATCGTCGTCGACGAGCCGCACGGCCAGATCTACGGCTCGGAGGTCGCGGCGCCGGCGTTCCAGGAGATCATGCGCTTCGCGCTGCCGTACCTGCGCATCGCGCCCGGCTGACCGCCGCGGGCGCAACTATCCTGCCCGCATGAGGCGCCAGGACGATACCGGCCCGTGACGCTGCGCGAGCTCTTCGGCGACGCCGCCGCGGACGTCGAGGTCGCCGCGCTGGCGCTCGACAACCGCCGGGTGCAGCCGGGAACGGTCTTCTTCTGCGTGCGCGGCTTCACGCGCGACGGCCACGACTTCGCGGCCGACGCCGTCGCGCGCGGCGCCGCGGCGCTCGTCGTCGACCACCCGCTGCACCTCGGTGTGCCGGAGGTCCTCGTCGCCGACGTGCGCGCCGCGATGGCGCCGGCGGCCGCGCGCCTGCACGGCGACCCGACGGCGACGCTGCGCACGGTCGGCGTGACCGGCACGAACGGCAAGACGACGACGGCGTACCTGCTGCGCGCGCTGCTCGAGGCGGCCGGCCACCGCACGGGGCTGCTGGGGACCGTGAAGTCCGTCGTCGGCGGCGTCGACCACGAGGTCGCGCGCACGACGCCCGAGGCGATCGACCTGCAGGCGACGTTCGCCGCGATGCGCGCCGCCGGCGACACGCACTGCGTCATGGAGGTCTCCAGCCACGCGCTCGCGCTCTGCCGCGCGGACGCGATCCACTGGGCGGCCGCGATCTTCACGAACCTCACGCAGGACCACCTCGACTTCCACCCGACGATGGAGGACTACTTCGCCGCGAAGCGCCGGCTGTTCTTCGACGGGCGCCCGCAGGTCGCGGTGATCGACGTCGACGACCCCTACGGCGCGCGCCTGGCGCGCGAGCTGCGCGGCGTGACGCCGGTCGTGACGTTCGCGATCGACGCACCCGGCGCCGACCTGCGCGCGACCGCCGTGCGCAGCGACTTCGGCGGCTCGACGTTCAGCGCCGGCGGCCTGGACCTGCGCTCGCCGCTGCCCGGGCGCTTCAACGTCCTCAACGTCCTCGGCGCAGTCGCGACCGCGCGCGCGCTGGGCGTCGACGACGAGACGATCGTCGCCGCGCTGCCGCGCATCGGGCGCGTGCCGGGGCGCTTCGAGTCGATCGACGAGGGCCAGGAGTTCGCGCTGCTCGTCGACTACGCGCATACGCCCGACTCGCTGGAGAACGTGCTCGCGGCGGCGCGGCCGCTGACCAGCGGCCGCCTGCTCTGCGTCTTCGGCTGCGGCGGCGACCGCGATCGCGGCAAGCGCCCGCAGATGGGCGAGATCGCCGCGCGCCTCGCCGACCACACGATCGTCACCTCCGACAACCCGCGCTCGGAGGATCCCGAGGCGATCGTCGCCGAGGTGCTCGCCGGGATCCCCGATCGCGACGGCGTCGAGGCGATCGTCGACCGGCGCGCCGCGATCGCGCGCGCGGTCGAGCTGGCGGCGCCCGGCGACGTCGTCGTCGTCGCGGGCAAGGGCCACGAGCAGGGGCAGGAGTTCGAGGGCGGGCGCAAGCTGCCGTTCGACGACGCGACCGTCGCCCGCGAGGCGCTGCGTGCTCGACTGGTCGCCTGAGCGCCTCGCCGCGGCGGCGGGCGCCGTGCTCGCGGCGGCGCCGCCGCCGCAGCCCGGCCGCGGCGGCGCGGCGGCGTGCGGCCCGGCGCGCGTGACGATCGACTCGCGCGACGTGCGCCCCGGCGACCTGTTCGTCGGGCTGCCCGGCACGCGCACCGACGGCGGGCGCTTCGCGGCGGGCGCCCTGCACGCCGGCGCGTGGGGCGTCGTCGTCGCGCCCGAGCACGTCAGCGACGCGCGCTGCGCGCCGCCGGGCGTCGTCGTCTGCGCCGACGACCCGCTCGCGGCGCTGCAGGCGCTCGCCCGCAGCTGGCGCCGTGAGCTCGGCGCGCAGGTCGTCGCGATCACCGGCTCGACCGGCAAGACGTCGACGAAGGACCTGCTCGCGGCGATGCTGCGCCAGGACCGCCGCGTCGTCGCCAGCGAGCAGAACCGCAACACGGAGATCGGCCTGCCGCTGACGATCCTCCGCGCGCCGGCGGGCACCGAGGCGCTCGTGCTCGAGATGGCGATGCGCGGCAGCGGGCAGATCGCCGAGCTGACGGCGATCGCCGAGCCCGACGTCGGCGTGATCGTCAACGTCGGCCCCGTGCACCTCGAGCTGCTGGGCTCGCTGGAGGCGATCGCGGCGGCGAAGGCCGAGCTGCTCGTCGACCTGCGGCCGGGAGCGACGGCGGTCGTGCCGGCGGCCGAGCCGCTGCTGCGGTCGCACCTGCGCGACGACCTGCGGATCGTGACGTTCGGCGCGGGCGGCGACGTCAGCGACCTGGGCGACCTCGAGCTGCCGTTCACGAGCACGCACATGCGCTCCAACGCGCTCGCCGCGCTGGCGGCCGCGCGGGCGCTCGGCGCGCACCCGCGCGGCATGCTCGAGGTGACGCTCAGCGCCCTGCGCGGCCAGCGGGTGCAGCTGCCGGGAGGGGTCGTCGTCGTCGATGACTGCTACAACGCCAACCCGATGTCGATGCGCGCAGCCCTCGACGACCTCGCCGCGTCCGCGCCCGGGCGCAGGGTCGCCGTGCTCGGCGACATGCTCGAGCTCGGCCCCGACGAGATCCGCTTCCACGAGCAGATCGGCGCGTACGCCGGCGAGCGCGGGCTCGACGTGCTGATCGCCGTCGGGCCGCTGGCGGCGCACATGGCGGCCGGGTTCGACGGCGAGCTGCACGCGGTCGGCGACGCGGCCGCGGCGGCGGTGCTCGCCGGCGAGCTCGCGCGGCCGGGCGACACGGTGCTCGTCAAGGCCTCGCGCGGCGTCGGCCTGGAGGTCGTCTGCGCCGCGATCCGCGCGGCGACCGCGGAGGGCTAGCTCGTGGGCGAGGTCCTGATCGCGGGCACGGCCGCGCTGCTGATCTGCATCTTCCTGTCGCCGAAGTTCATCGCCTTCCTGCGCCAGCGCGAGTTCGGCCAGTTCATCCGCGAGGAGGGGCCCGAGGGCCACCACAGCAAGGCGGGCACGCCGACGATGGGGGGGATCATCATCTTCGCGGCGATCTCGATCCCGTTTCTCATGCTGTCGGACTACGACTGGCGCTCGGTCGGGGTCTACGGCGCGGCGATGGGTTGCGCGCTGCTGGGCTTCGCCGACGACTACATCAAGATCGTGCGGCGCCGGTCGCTGGGGATCAGCGCGCGCATGAAGCTCGGCGTCACGGTCCTGATCTCCGTCGGCCTGTGGTGGATCGCGACGCAGAAGGCCGGCCAGCAGCAGACGCTGCGCCTGCGCGTCGTCGACTACCAGGTCGACCTGAGCTTCCTCGCGGGGATCCCGTACCTGATCCTCATCTACGTCGTCGTCGCCGGCACGACGAGCGCGGTGAACCTCACCGACGGCCTCGACGGGCTCGCCGCGGGCTGCGCGGCGATCGTGCTGCTGTGCTACATCGGCATCACGTTCATCACGACCGGCCAGCACGACCTCGCGCTGCTGTCGGCGTGCCTCGTCGGCGCGTGCGTCGGCTTTCTGTGGTTCAACGCCTTCCCGGCGACGATCTTCATGGGCGACACGGGCTCGCTGGGCCTCGGCGGCGCGATCGCCGGCCTGGCGATCATGACGAAGACCGAGATCCTGCTGATCCTCATCGGCGGGATCTTCGTCGTCGAGGCGCTGAGCGTCCTGATCCAGGTGTTCTCGTTTCAGACCTTCCGCAAGCGCGTCTTCCTGATGGCGCCGATCCACCACCATTTCGAGCTGATGGCGTGGTCGGAGACGAAGATCATCCTGCGCTTCTGGATCGTCGCCGCGATCTGCAGCGCGATCGGCTTCACGCTGTATCAGTACTCCGTTGCGTGAGCGACCGCCGCTGCCGCCGGGCCCGTGGCTCGTCGTCGGCCTCGCCCGCTCGGGGATCGCCGCCGCGCGCGCGCTGGCGGCCCGCGGCGAGCGCGTCGTGGCGGTCGACGCGGGCGCGCCGCGTGCGGTGGACCTGTCGGCGGGCGTCGAGACGCATCTGCGCAGCGACGGCCTCGCGTTGCTGGAGCACGCGCGCGCGGTCGTGAAGTCGCCGGGCGTGCCGCGCGAGGCGCCGGTGATCGCGGCGGCGCGTGCGGGCGGGATCCCGGTGCTCGGAGAGCTCGAGCTCGGCTGGCGCCTGCTGCCCAACGAGTTCATCGCCGTGACGGGGACCAACGGCAAGACGACGACCGTCCAGCTGCTGGGCCACATCCATCGCGAGGCGGGCCTCGCGGTCGCCGTCGCGGGCAACGTCGGCGACGCGCTCAGCGGGCTGGTGGACTCGCTGTCCGCCGATGCCGTGGTGGTCTGCGAGTGCAGCTCGTTTCAGCTCGAGGACGCGCTCGAGTTCGCGCCCGAGGGGGCGGTCCTGCTGAACGTCGAGCCCGACCACCTCGACCGTCACGGCACGTTCGAGGACTACCTCGGGGCGAAGCTGCGCGTCTTCGCGCGCCAGGGCGAGGACGACGTCGCGGTCGCGCCCGCCGGCCTCGAGGTCGACGAGCTCGGTGGCTGCGCGCGTCGCGTCGCGTTCGGCCCCGGCGGCGATCTCGACGACCGCGCAGGCCTGCTGTGGTGGGACGGCGAGCCGCTGATCGCGCATGACGAGATCCGCCTGCGCGGCGCGCACAACCGTGCCAACGCGGCGGCCGCGGCGGCGATCGCGCTCGCCCGCGGGATCGGCGTCGACG
>JAWVGK010000354.1:0-7082 GCA_033855155.1 Solirubrobacteraceae bacterium
GGACCTCGCCCGACGGCGCGATCAGCCACACCCCGAGGCCGCTGATGACGCCGACGATGATCGTCACGAGCGCGACGCGGGCAAGGCCGCCGAGCGCGATCGCCGCGCCCATCGCGAGGAACGGGACCGTGTTGGAGATGAGGTGCCCGAAGCCGACGTGCAGGAACGGGGCCGACACGATCTCGGGCAGCCCGCCGACGTGGCGCGGGTGGATACCGTAGGCGTCGAGGCGGTGGCCGGCGGCGACGTCGACGACCTCCGTCGCCCACATCACGGCGATCATCGCGAGGACGAGCTTCAGCGCCGCGGCGCGGTCGGGGCCCAGTCTGCGTGCCATCCGATCACCGTAGCGCCCGCCGCGGGCCGGCTGCGACGCATACCGTGTGGCCGTGGCCGCCCCCGAGCGGCGAGCGGGGAGCGGCGCGTCGACCGAGGCCGAACGCCGCCAGATCGAGCTGCTGGCGGGCAACCTCGACCTCCTCGTCGTGCTGGCGCGCTACATGCAGATCCTGTCGGCGCACCCTGGTCGAGGTGGTGGCCGTGCCACTCGACGAGGGCGGATGTCGAGCGCACGGATCGGGCTGCACGGCGAACGCGCGCCGCAAGCCGAGCCGGAGGCGAGCGTCAGCCCGGGTCGCGCGCGAGTGCGGCAAGGCGCGGCGAACCGACGGCGGACAAGCGGACCGGCGGGCGGGGCTGGAGGGCCGAGCAGGCGGGCAGGCCCTGCCGCTGCGGGTGAGCGGCGCGCGTGGCACCTATCCCCCGCTATGGGGGAGTAGGTGCCACGCCCCCGAGCCCGCCCCCCCGGACGGACTCGCAGTTGACGACCCTGGTTTGGCACATTGTTCCCGCGTACTCGGCGTCGCTTGACGTGACGTCGGCCTGGAGGGCGGTCCGCAGCTTCGCCGCGGCTGCCTTGAGGGGGTAGCGCGTGAGGCAGGCCCCGATCAGCGCCGGCGACGTCTCGTGGTTCAACCACGCCTCGTGGCGGCGCGTGCGTGCTGCGCCGCGTGAGCCGGGGGCGGTCTCCTCGCCGCTGGTCCCGCTGGCGCTCCAACCACCTGCGCCGCGAGCGGCCGCCTGCTCGAGTTACGGATTGCTGAAGATGTCGTGCGTGCCGACGCGACGCCAGCGGACGCCGGTCTCGCCGTCGATCTCGATCCATTCCCACGTGGCGCGCCCATCGGGATCGTTCCAGCTCCAGGTCATCTCCCACACGCCGGCCGCGCCGACGACTTTCTTGACGCGCATGCCCTTCGGCCACGGTTCGGACTCACCGACCGCCGCGCGCTCAGCAGCCTCGACGAACGCCGGCAGGATCGTTCCGTGGAACTTCTTGAAGTGGTTGCCGGCAAGGCCTTTGACATCTCGGTCGAAGGCTGGCGTGGTCTCGAACTTCAGGGCTCTTGCCGGATGGCGGCGAGGTGCTCGAAGAGCGCGTCCGCCGAGGCGTGCAGATCGACCTCGCCGGCGGCGACGTGCGCATCGACCTCCGCCTCCATCGCCTGCCACTTCTCCCCCCAGAACCACCTCTGGCCGGCGGGAACGGCCGCCTGCGGGTGCAGTTCCAGCACACCATCGTCGCGTTCGATCACCAGCAGCTGCGCTCCCGGCTCGTCGAGATGATGACGCTTGCGCATGTCGGCCGGCAGTGCAAAGACGCCACGGCTCTGCAGGCCGATGTAGACGCCCGGCAGGGTGTCGCCGTCGGACTTCGGGGAACGCTCGACAGCCATGAACCAATCGTAGCTCAGCGCCGCATCGCAGTCGAGCAGCTTTGCCGTTGCGGCCGTTCACGCGGATCGCGGGTATCGGCCGCCGCATGATCGCGTCCAGAGCGGCGGTGCGATCTCGACGGCGACGGCGGACGACCGGGTAGAACTCCGTGGCATGGCTGCGTCCGGAGCGACGGTCCTCGAAGCCGATGGCCGGGAGGTGCGCGTTTCGAGTCCCGACCGCGTGATCTTCCCGAGCACCGAGGGCACACCCGCGCTCACCAAGCTCGACGTCGTCAGGTACTACCTCTCGGTCGCCGACGGGATCATGCGCGCGCTCGCCCGGCGGCCGACGACGCTCGAGCGCTGGCCGAAAGGTGTGCACCCGGGCATCGTCCTGTCGACGCGCGAGAAGGGCGGCGGCGACGCCTTCTTCCAGAAGCGGATCCCGCGCGGAGCACCGGAGTACGTGGAGACGGCGCGGATCGAGTTCCCCTCGGGCCGCCACGCGGACGAGATCTGCCCTACCGAGATCGCCGTCGTCACCTGGGCCGCGCAGATGGGCACGATCACCTTCCATCCATGGCCGGTCCGCCGCGACGACGTCGACCATCCAGACGAGCTGCGCCTCGACCTCGACCCACAGCCCGGCACGGACTTCGCCGACGCCCTGCACGTCGCCGCCGAGGCGCGCGTGCTGCTTGGCGACCTGGGGTACGTCGGGTTCCCCAAGACCTCCGGCGGCCGAGGGATTCACATCTACGTCCGGATCGAGCCGCGCTGGTCGTTCACCGACGTCCGCCACGCCGCCATCGCCTTCGGCCGCGAGCTCGAGCGGCGCCTGCCCGGTCAGGTGACGACGAACTGGTGGAAGGAGCAGCGCGGCGAGCGCATCTTCGTCGACTACAACCAGAACGCACGCGACCGCACCATCGCCTCGGCCTACAGCGTGCGGCCCAAACCCGGCGCGCCGGTCTCGGCGCCGGTGACCTGGGACGAGCTCGCGGCAGTCGCGCCCGAGGACTTCACCGTCGCGACGATGCCCGCCCGCTTCGCGGACGTCGGCGATCGGCACGCCGCCATCGATGACGTCGCACACTCCCTGCAGCCGCTGCTGGATCTCTACGAGCGCGACGAGGCGGATGGCCGGGGCGACATGCCCTATCCACCTGACTATCCGAAGATGCCGGGTGAGCCCAAGCGCGTGCAGCCCTCGCGCGATCGCGACCGCAAGCGGTAGCTACCGGCGCCGAGCGCCGCGACGGCGGCTCACGGCGCCTGCGGCAGGCGCTTCCCACCGCGGCGGGGCCGTGGAGCCGAGGGTGGCGGGACGACCGGACCGATGTCCCCGTCGGGGGCCTCGTCGAGATCGACGATCACCGGCGCGTGATCGCTGGGCCCGCGACCCTTGCGAGCGTGCCGGTCGACCCACGCGGCCCGCACGCGGTCCGAGATGGGCCCGCCCGCCAGGATGAGATCGATCCGCATCCCGAGGTCCTGGTGGAACATGCCGGCGCGGTAGTCCCAGTACGTGAACAGGCGCTCGTGATCGGGCCAGCGGTCGCGGACGACGTCGCGCAGGCCGAGCGCCTGCAGTTCGGCGAGCGCGGCGCGCTCGGGGGCCGTGACGTGGGTCTGGCCGACGTAGGCGTCGGGGTCGAAGACGTCGTCGTCGGTCGGCGCGATGTTCATGTCGCCGCAGACGACGCTGCCCTCCGGGTCGACGGCCACCATCTCCCGCAGCGAGGCGAGCCACGCGAGCTTGTAGTGGTAGTGCTCGGAGTCGGGCGCGCGCCCGTTCGGCACGTAGACGGAGGTCACCCGGATCCCGTCACACGTGGCCGACACGGCGCGCGCCTCGGGATGGGGGAACCCCGGCGCGCCCGGGAGTCCCGCGACGACGTCCTCCAGCCCGGCGCGCGAGAGGATCGCCACGCCGTTCCACGCCGCCTCTCCGTGCGCCGCCACGGCATAGCCACGACCCGCCAGCTCCTCGCCGAGTAACGCGGCGAAGGCGTCGTCGGCGAGCTTGGTCTCCTGCAGGCACACGACGTCCGGCCGCCGCTCGTCCAGCCACGCCAGCAACCGCGGCATGCGCTGCTTGACCGAGTTGACGTTCCACGTCGCGATGCGCACGCAGCGCACGGTACCGGTGCGGGCGCAGGGGTCTGTCCCCCGCGCCGGACCGCCCCCCAGGGCCTACTTGATCTGGTCGTACACGCTGAACAGCGGCAGGTACATCGAGATGACGATGAAGCCGACGATCCCGCCGACGAGCACGATCATCACCGGCTCGAGGATCGAGGTCAGCGCCTTGACCGACGCCTCGACCTGGTCCTCGTAGAAGTCGCCGATCTTCGAGAGCATCGTCGTCAGCGCGCCGGTCTCCTCGCCGACCTTGACCATGTGCCCGACCATCGACGGGAACACTGGCGACTCCATCAGCGGCTGGGCGATCGTGCCGCCGGCCTTGACGCTCGTCGTGACGTTCGCCATCGCCTCCTCGACGACGACGTTGCCCGCCGTCTGCGAGGTGATGTCGATCGCCTGCAGCAGCGGCACGCCGGCGCCCATCAGCGCCGAGAACGTCCGCGACCAGCGGGCGAGCGCGACCTTCTGGAAGATGTCGCCGATCTTGAACGGCAGGCGCAGCAGGGTGCGCTGCCAGACGCCGCGGCCCTTGGCGGTCTTCTTCCACTTCATGAAGCCGAAGACGAAGCCGACGGTGCCGAGGATCAGCGCCCACCAGTAGCCGGTGACGACGCCGGAGATGCCCATGACGAACGACGTCATCGCGGGCAGCTTCGCGTTGCCCAGCTCCTTGAAGACGCCCGCGAACACCGGCACGATGAACGCGACCATGCCGAGCATGACGGCCATGGCGAACGTCAGGATCACGATCGGGTAGGCCATCGCCGACTTCACCTGGCGGCGCAGCGACTCCTCCTTCTCGAGCTGATCGGCGATCCGTAGCAGCGAGTCCTCGAGCACGCCGCCGGTCTCCCCCGCGCGCGTCATCGCGACGAACAGCGGGTTGAAGGTCTTCGGGTGGCGCTCGAGCGCGTCCGACAGCGGCAGGCCGGCCTCGACGTCCTTGCGCACCTCGACGAGCTCGGCGGCGAGCTTCTCGTTCTCGGTCTGCGCCTCGAGCACGTACAGCGCGCGCAGGATCGTCATGCCGCTGGAAACCATCGTCGCGAGCTGGCGCGTGAGGATCGCGAGGTCGCCGAGCTTGATCCGGTTGACGAACGGCAGCTCGATGTCCTTCGATGCGCTGCCCTTCTCGGCGATGTCGAGGACGATCAGGCCCTTGGCCTTGAGCTGGTCGGCGACGGACTGCTTGGAGTCGGCGTCGACCTCGCCCTTGGCGTGCTGGCCGAGGGGGTCGATCGCCTTGAAGGCGTAGGTGCTCATCAGACCGCGAACGAGCCGGCGCCGAGCAGGCGGCGAAGCTCTTCGGGGGTCGAGGATCGCGCTTCGGCGAGCTTCTGCGTGATCTTGCCGCTGCGCACGAGCGTGGCGAGCGCCGCGTCCATGGTCTGCATGCCGAGATTGCCTCCGGTCTGCAACGAGGAATAGATCTGGTGGGTCTTGCCTTCGCGGATGAGGTTGCGAATCGCCGGCGTCGCCAGCAGCACCTCGCAGGCCGCGATCCGGCCGGCTCCGTCGGCGGTCGGCAGCAGCTGCTGCGTGACGATGCCCTGCAGCGCGACCGACAGCTGCACGCGCACCTGCTGCTGCTGCGAGGACGGGAAGACGTCGATGATGCGGTCGATCGTCTGCGGCGTGTCCTGCGTGTGCAGGGTCGCGAAGACGAGGTGGCCGGTCTCAGCCGCGGTCAGGGCGGTGTGGATCGTCTCGAGGTCGCGCATCTCGCCGACGAGGATCACGTCCGGGTCTTGGCGCAGGGCGGCCTTCAGGCCCTCGGCGAAGGAGCGTGCGTCGGTGCCGATCTCGCGCTGGTTGATGATGCACTTCTTGTGACCGTGGAGGAACTCGATCGGGTCCTCGATGGTCATGATGTGCTCTTCGCGCGAGCGGTTGATCTCGTCGACGACGGCCGCCAGCGACGTCGACTTGCCCGAGCCCGTCGGGCCCGTGACGAGCACGAAGCCGCGCGGCTTCTTCGCCAGCTCGTGCAGCACGGCGGGCATGCCGAGCTCGTCGAGCGACTTGATGACCGCGGGGATCAAGCGAAACGCGGCGCCGATCGCCGAGCGCTGGTAGTACGCGTTGACGCGGAAGCGGGCGCGCCCGGGGATCGAGTAGGCGAAGTCCAGCTGCCAGTCCGTCTCCAGGCGCTGGCGCTGGTCGTTGGAGAGGATCGAGTAGACGATCTCGCGCGTCATCTCGGTCGTCATGACCGGGTACTCCTCGAGCGGGGTCAGCCGCCCGCGGACGCGAACGGTCGGGCGGGCGCCCGCCGTGAGGTGCAGGTCGGAGGCGTTGCGCTCGATGACCTCGAGCAGCAGGTCTGCGAAGTCAAGATCCATTGCGGCGGCTATCGACCCCGCGCCGGCCGCGCGACGCCGAATGGCAGCGAAGTGGACGACCGTATGATCCATCGCAGGTGGACACCCCGATCACGCGCAACCAGGCCGATCCGTCCCCCGAGCGCCAGCCGTGGCGCGTCGAGGGCGGGCGCGGCCCCGACGAGACCCCCGAGCGCAAGGGCCCGCGCATGCCGCGACCGCCCGTCTCGCGGCGCTTCTGGTGGTTTCTGATCGGGCTGCTGGTGCTGAACATCGCGCTCGGCCAGCTGATCCCGTCGAGCAAGGACAAGCGCCTCGACGTCCCCTACACGTTCTTTCGCGCGCAGGTCGTGGACGGCAACGTCAAGGAGGTCAACGCCCGCAGCGACGTCATCCAGGGCACATTCGTGCGCGCGGTGAAGTTCGAGGGCAAGGGACCCGAGAAGACCTTCGAATCGGTCGTGCCGAGCTTCGCGCGCGACGACGAACTGCTACAGGTGCTGCTCGACAAGAAGGTCGAGGTCAACGCCCGCGCGATCGACGAGGGCCGCTCGTTCATCGCGACGCTGCTGATCTCCTTCGGACCGGCGCTGCTGATCGTCGGCCTCGTGATCTACGTGCTGCGCCGCGCGGCGGCCGCCGGCCGCGGCGGCATGATGGGGCTCGGGCGCTCGAAGGCCAAGCGCTACGACGCGACGAACATGCGCGTGTCGTTCGCCGACGTCGCCGGCATCGACGAGGTCGAGGAGGAGCTCGTCGAGATCGTCGACTTCCTCAAGAACCCAGACCGCTACCGCAAGCTCGGCGCGGCGATCCCGAAGGGCGTGCTGCTGTCCGGGCCGCCCGGCACCGGCAAGACGCTGCTCGCGCGCGCCGTCGCCGGCGAGGCCGACGT
>JAWVGK010000355.1:0-7554 GCA_033855155.1 Solirubrobacteraceae bacterium
GGCGGGCGCCGGCCGCGCCTCACGGGTCGAGGTCGACGCGGATCGTCAGCAGCTCGGTGCCCATCGCGCGCACCGTCGCGGCGTTGAGCTTGGACATGTGGCGCTGGCGCGCGCGCACGTCGTCGCCCGCCAGAACGATCGCAACGCCGGTCCGCCAGCGTCGCCCGATCCGCAGGCGCACGCGCGGGTCGGCCTCGATGTTGCGCACGTAGGCCGCGCTGCGGCCGTGCTCGGCGACGATCCAGAACGTGTTCGTCGCCCCGTCGAGGCCCTTGCTGACGGGCGTGCGCCGCGGCTCGCCGCTCTTGCGCCCGGTCGTCTCGAGCAGCGCGACCCCCGGCGCGAGCCCGCGTGCGGCGAGCGCCTTGATCGGCGGGTTGAGCACGCGCACCTGCAGCTTCGTGATCAGCCGCCGCTTGCGATCTGAGGGCGGCGCCACGCGGCCGATTGTAGTCGCGCGAACGGCGCCGAAGGCAACCCGGCGCGCCGCAGCGCAGTGCCCCGAGCTGGATTCGAACCAGCGGCCTTCCCCTTAGGAGGGGGACGCTCTGTCCAGCTGAGCTATCGGGGCCTGGTCGAGAGGATACGGGCGTGCGTCAGCGCAGCGCCATGTACGACAGGTCCCACGAGGCGGTGAAGCGGCTGGCGACGCCGCGGACGTCGGCCGACGCGAACGCGACCTGGTTGTCCCACAGCCACGGGACGACGAACGCCCGCGAGCTGACCGTGCGGTCGATCTCGCCGTACGCCGCGGCGCGCTTGACCGGGTCGATCTCGGCTGCCGCGATGTCGAAGCCCGCGTTGAGCTCGGCGTCGTTGACGTGCGACCAGTTGACGTTGCCGATCGTGCGGATGCGCTCGCCGTCGAGGATCGGATCCAGCAGCCCCTGGGCGTCGAAGAAGTCCTTGCCCCAGAAGCCGTTCGGGCAGATCGCGACGCGCGTGCGCGGCACGCCGCAGTACCGGTTGAAGGACTCCGAGCGCGGCACGTGGCGCGCGTCGAAGCGAAAGCCGAGCCGCTCGAGCTGGCGCTGCACGGCGCTCGCCGTGGCCGACCCCGGCGGCTCGTCGTCGCCGACGAGCAGCAGCCGCGGACCGCGGTAGCGCCCGCCGGCGTAGCCCGCCTTGCGCATGTAGCTGCGCGCGAGGGCCAGGTCCCCGCGCGGGTTGCGCATGACGTCGACCGTGCCGGCGGCGCCGCCGCCCTCGGCGAAGCCCGGAATCGAGGGCGGCAGGACGTGCGTCGCGATCGTGCCGAGCTGCGGACCGCCGCGCGTCGTCTGCAGCGCCTCGCGGTCGATCGCGGCGGCGACCGCGCGGCGCACGTTCGTGTTGTCGAACGGCTCGACGGTTGTGTTCAGCGCGACGAAGCGGATGCCCTGGCTCGGCACCGCCACGACCTGCTCGCGGCGCGTCGACAGCGCCGAGCGCAGCACGTCGATCGGCGGCGCGGCGTAGTCGCCGCCCGCAAGGCGCCTGCCGCTGAGGACCCGCGAGCTGGCGGACTCGACGCCGTTGCCCGCGAGCAGCGTCAGCTTGTCGAAGCGCGCCGGGCGATGGTCGGTCGCGCGCTTCCAGCTCGGATTGCGCACGAGCTGTAGGCGCGTGCCGGCCTCGTAGCCGGTGATCTTGCCCTTCGCGTCGTTGGCGATCATGTACGGCCCCGTGAAGACCTGGTGCTCGCCGTAGGTCGAGTCCGCGCCCTTGTCGTACTGCTGGGCGTAGTCCTGCGGCACCGGGACCGTCGCCGGCAGCGCCAGCGCCTGCGCGTTGGAGATCACGCCGACCGGCCGGCGCAGGCGCAGGACGAGCGTCGTGTCGTCCGGCGTCTGGATCCCGGTGACCTCCTGCGCGGCACCCGAGCGGTAGGCCTCGACGCCCTCGATCGCGCCGAAGTACGTCGGCGCGTAGGCGTTGCGCACCGACTCCAGGAACGTGCGCTCGATCGCGTACTTCACGTCGTCGCTGGAGACCGTGCGCTGCTGCAGCGGCGGGCTGTAGGCGATGTTCGGCTTGATCTTGATCGTGACCGTGCGCCCGTCGCCGGAGCTCCGCGGCATGCCGGCGGCGAGGTCCGGCGACGGCGTCGTCCGCGCGGGCTCGAAGCCGTACAGCGCGCGCTGCGTCGGCTGGGCGAGCGCCTGGTAGTCGTAGGCGTAGTACCAGCGCCCCGGATCGAGGCTCGTGACGTCGCCCTGCGACAGGATCGTCAGCTCGCCGCCCTGCTTGGTCGTCGCGCCGCCGCCGCCGTTGGTCATCCCGTTCTTCGAGCCGCAGCCCGCCGTGGCGATGGCCGCGCACGCGACGAACGCGAGCATGCCGGCGAGGCGGTGCGGGCGGCGGCGCGCCACGATCAGTCGAGGTACTCGACGATGTCGCGCACCGGCGAGCGCTCGGGCGTGCGCGGCTCCTGGCGCGGGTGGCCGAGATGCAGCAGGCCGAGCACGCGCTCGCCGTCGCCGATCTTCAGCGCCGCGCGACCCTCGGGCGTGCGCAGGAGATCCGGCGTGCGCCAGTAGCCGGCGAGGCCGCGGCCGTGCGCGGCGAGCAGCAGCGCGTAGACGGCGCCCGCCGTCGCGTACGCGTCCTCCTCGTCGACCAGCGGGTCGCCGCACTGCGTCGCCGAGACCGCGACGAGCGTCGGCGCGCGCGCGAGCTTCGCTGCGGCGATCGGATCGGGCGCGGCGGCCTTCAGGCGCGCGAGCGCCTCGGGCCCGAGGACGCGGAAGCGCCACGGGTTCGTGAGCTTGTGGTTCGGCGCCCAGCGCGCCAGCTCGAAGAGCTCGTCGAGCGTCGCACGGTCGACCGGCTCGGGCCCGTAGGCCTTGTGCGTGCGCCGCGTGCGGATGGCCTGCTCGAGCTCCACGGCGTGCGGCCTAGAGATCCTCGTACAGCGACTCGCTCGCGATCTCGTCGCCGCCGGCGTCGAACAGGCGGCAGACGAGCGTCGCGCCGCGGTAGCCGTCGGGCGCGAGCAGCGTGAAGCGCTGGTCGACGAGCGTGCACTGGTCGACGGCGAGGTCGCCCAGGTCGGCGGTCGCGACAGCGCCGCCCTCGACGAGCGGGCGCCCCCAGACGAGCGTCATGTCGGCGGTCTCCGCGTCCTCGCCGCGCCATGCGCCGACGACCTCCTCGCAGAGGTCCAGCTGCCAGTCGGGGTTCTCCGCCGCGGTCTCGGACGTGAAGTCCGCGACGGCGGAGAACTCGCCGGGCTCGCGATCCTCGCCGCCGGGCCGAAACGCGACGTAGCCGAACAGCTCGAAGCCCGTCGACGTCAGCGCGGTCGCCGGGACGTACGTGCGCCCGTGCCACGTGCGGTCGGGATAGAAGATGACGTCGCCGGGCGTGCCGAGGTCCTCGCCCTCGTCGTCGAGCGCGTCGCACGCGCCGAGGAAGTGGCGTTCCAGGGTGGCGGCCCAGCGGCCTTCGGGCAGTTGCGCCTGCGGCGGCTCGGCGACGTAGCGGCAGACGGGGTGCGGTTGCACGGACATGGCGGGAGTCTAGGCGCCGCGCGCGCCCCGGGTTGCGGGCCGGATCCGGCGAGCTACGTCTCGAGCAGCAGCGTCACGGGGCCGTCGTTGACGAGCTCGACCGCCATGTCGGCGCCGAAGACGCCGCCGCGCGCGCCGAGGCGCTCGCGGAAGCGCTCGTACAGCGGCTCGGCGACGTCGCCCGCGGCGGCCGCGACGTACGACGGCCGGGTGCCCCGGTGCGTGTCGGCGTAGAGCGTGAACTGGCTCACGCACAGCGCCTCGCGCTCGCCGAGCGGCTCGTTCATGCGCCCGTCGACGCCGGGGAAGACGCGCAGCGCGCGGACGCGGTCGGCGAGCCGGTCGGCCTGGCGCTCGTCGTCGTCGTGCGTCACGCCCAGCAGGACGAGCAGCCCCGGCCCGATCGCGGCGACGAGCTCGCCGTCAACGCGCACCGCGGCGCGCGTCACGCGCTGGACGAGGGCCCGCACGGCCGAGCCTCAGCCGAAGAAGACCTCGGCGGTGGCGAACAGCTCCGGGTCCAGCAGCTTGGGCTCCTTCAGCGCCTCCTCGAGCGCCACGAGCTCGATCGACGTCCCGCGCAGCGCGGTCATCATGCCGAAGTCGCCGTTGGACGCCGCGTCGATCGCGGCGACGCCGAAGCGACTGCCGAGGACGCGGTCGAACGCGACGGGCGCGCCGCCGCGCTGGATGTGGCCGAGGACCGTCGCGCGGCTCTCGAAGCCCGTGCGCTGCTCGATCTCCCGCTCGAGCTCGAAGGCGATGCCGCCGAGGCGCGCGTGGCCGAACGAGTCGACGGTGTCTGCGGCGGTCGACGCGTCGCCGCCATCCGAGCGTGTCGCGCCCTCGGCGACGACGACGATCGAGAAGTTCTTGCCGGTCGTCGTGTGGCGGTGGCGCAGGTGCTCGCAGACCTCCTCGAC
Organism: Solirubrobacteraceae bacterium; assembly: GCA_033855155.1. GTDB lineage: Bacteria > Actinomycetota > Thermoleophilia > Solirubrobacterales > Solirubrobacteraceae > CADCVQ01. The sequence goes on from JAWVGK010000355.1 coordinate 4,415, forward strand.
GTCGAACGGGCGCTCGGGCACGAGGATGACGTCGGCGCCGCCGGCGAGGCCGGCGTAGCACGCGATCCAGCCGGCGTCGCGGCCCATGACCTCGCAGACGATGACGCGGTCGTGCGACTCGGCGGTCGAGTGCAGGCGGTCGATCGCCTCGGTCGCGATCTGCACGGCGGTCTGGAAGCCGAACGTGAAGTCCGTCGCGTCGAGGTCGTTGTCGATCGTCTTCGGCACGCCGACGGTCGGGAAGCCGGCCGCGTAGAGCTTGCGCGCGACGCCGAGCGTGTCGTCGCCGCCGATCGGGATCAGCACGTCGATCTCGCGCTCGCGCAGCGCCGCCAGCACGCGCTCCTCGCCGTTCTCGGTCTTGTAGACGTTCGTGCGCGAGGTGCCGAGGATCGTCCCGCCGCGGTGCAGGATGCCGCTCGTGTTCTCGCGCGTGAGCTGGATCGCGTCGTTTTCGAGCACGCCCTTCCAGCCGCGCCTGAAGCCGTACAGCTCGTGGCCGTAGGTGTCGATCCCCTTGCGGACGATTCCGCGGATGACGGGGTTGAGGCCGGGGCAGTCGCCGCCGCCGGTGAGAAGTCCGATTCGTGCCATGCGGGCGATCGTATGTTCTCGCGACTGCGACCGGCTTGCGGGCTACCGCAGCTCGCGCAGCTCGCGCGCCGCGAGCTCCGGCGCAACGGGGTTGTGCGCCAGCCCGGTGCCGAGCTCCAGCGCGCCGGCCCGCGTCAGCCGCGGCACGGCGTCGACGTGCCAGCAGAAGCGCTCGGCGCCGCGCGGCGCGGTGCGCACCCACAGGCTCAGCGGCGGGTCGCCGCCGAAGCGCTCGCGCAGCAGCGCCAGCCCGTGGTGCAGCAGCGCGGCGCCGGTCGCGCCGTCGTCCTCGAAGCGCTCGCGCCGGCGACGCGGGGCGAGCATGAGCTGGTAGGGGTGGCGCGAGGCGTACGGGCACAGCAGCACCGCCTCGTCGTCGATCGCGACGATCCGCTCGCGCCGGCGGACCTCCTCCTGGACGAGGTCCTCGAGCAGGTTAGCGCCCATCGTGCGCGCGGCGTGCGCGCTGAAGCGCTCGCGCTCGCGTGCGACCGCGGCCGGGACGAAGCTCAGCGCCCACAGCTGCGCGCCGGTCGCGCCCGCGTCGACGCCGAGGTGCACGTACGCGGCGTCGTCGTGCGCGCGCATGCGCTCGCGCCAGGCGTCGGCGGCGGCGCACGCCTCCTCGACGCGCAGCTCGGCGAACGTGCGCGGCGTGCCGGGAGCGTGCGCGAGCAGCTCGTGCTTCCCGCGCGCCGCGAGCGCGGCGAAGAGGTCCGGGCTCGCCTGCGCCGGCGGGTCGGCGGCGTCGGCGCTCAGCAGCGGGTGCGGCGCGCGAACCTCGCCGTCGACCGGCGCCGCGTGCAGCTCGGGCGGCTGCTCGGACCCGACGATCGCGCGCCGGCCGGTCAGCGGGTCGATGCGGATCTCGGCGCTCATCGGAGCGCGTAGCGCTCGATCGCCGTCGACAGCTTCGCCCGGCTGGCGATCTCGCCCTGGCGAACGACCGCGAGCCGGCCGCGGGCGTCGTAGAACGCCGTCACCGGCAGCCCGCGCGCGTGGAAGACGCCGGCGGTGATGTTGTAGCGCGGGTCGACGAACGACGGGTAGGGCATCGGGTAGCGCGCCGCGAGCTTCAGCGCGTCCTCGCGCGCGTCCTCGACGTTGATGCCGAGGAAGGCGACGCGCGCCCCGCGCTCGACCGCCTCGCGCTGGAAGACCGGCAGCTCGCGGCGACACGGACCGCACCACGAGGCCCACATGTTCACGACGACGGGGTGCCCGCGCAGCGCGCGGAGCTGCGCCTCGAAGGCGCGCACGCCGCCCGGTCGCAGGACGTTGACCTGGCGGCGCAGCGCCGCGAGCTGCGGCGCAGCGCCGGCGATCGGCCGCGAGACCTGCGCGCGCGTGAGCGGCACGAGCGCCGTCGCCGGGGCGCCGGAGCCCTCGCGCGCCTGGCGCACGCCGACGACGACGGCGACCGCGAGGACGATGCAACAGACGGCGATCAGGGCCGGGCGCACGCCGACAGCGTGTCAGAGCCCGCCCACGCTGGCGTCGCGCGCGAGTCGTTCGCTATGCTGCGGGGTACGCGGGTGAGGTCCCGTCTCTGCAGGAGACGCCTCGCCGCATCGACCGGGTCCATCCCGGCGTCCCCGGATCGCGACTGCCGTGTGCGCGATCCGCCTCACGTTCGAGCAGGAAGCCGATTCTTTTGGCTGATCCCACGCCAGTGGCCGCCGTGGTCACGTCAGTACCCAAGCCCAGCGACATCTCGCGGGCCGAGAAGTTCACCCGCGAGGCATTCGTGCACGCGGGAGAGACGACCGAGGACGCGCTCGGCCCCCACAGCGCCCGCCGGCACGCGCTCGATGCCGCGCTGGTCGAGCTCGACGCCGGCGCGAAGGTCCCGTCGCCGGAGTGGCGCCGTCGCTACTCGCTGATGCTCGGCCTCGAGCGCGTGCTGTCCGACGACGAGCCGAAGCTCGCCGACGGCACGTCGCTGAACCCGCACCAGGTCGACGCGCTGTCGGGCACGCTGACGGCGCTGCTCGCCGAGGCGCAGCGCAACGGCGGAGCGCCGCCCGTGTCCGCCGCGCCGGTGCTCGCCGTCGACGACGAGCCCGAGGACTACGAGGACGAGCCGCACGCGGTCGCCGACGAGGACGAGCTCGACGAAGACGAGGACGACGACGACGAGCCGGAGGACATGACGCCGCTGGACATCGAGATCGACATCGGCGACGACGACGAGGACGACGACGAGTCGGAGGAGGAGCCTGACGAGGATGGCCCCGAGGTGGCGCTCGACGAGGACCAGCTCGATGAGGCGCCCGACGACCCGAACGCGCACAAGCGCTTCTGGTTCGAGCACGCGACAGGCGCCGGCAAGACCGTCGCCGCGGTCGGCTTCATCGACGCCACCCGCACCGGCGGCGTGCTGATCCTCACCCATCGCCGCAACCTGGTCGACCAGTTCATCGGCGAGATCTCCGACCGCGGCTACAAGGACCGCCTGTCGCCGCCCCTGCTCGACGGTGCCGACCACCCGTACGGCCCGGTCACCGTCGAGACCTACCAGTGGTTCGTGCGCAATGCCAGCAAGG
>JAWVGK010000356.1:0-2583 GCA_033855155.1 Solirubrobacteraceae bacterium
GTGAAGTCGAGGAAGTCGCGGCCGACGCCGCAGAAGTTCAGCAGCGTGTTGCCCTTCGCGGCGGCGCCGTAGCCGGCGATCGCGTTGCCCGCACGCTTGAGCTCGATCAGCAGCTCGAGGATCTGGCGCTTGTCCTCGACGACCCGCGCGCCGTAACGCAGGTAGGTCCGCACGTCCTGCAGGCCCGCGACCCGCTCGCGTTCGAGCATCTCGCCGGCCGCGTCGGTCTGACGGCGCGGATCGTCGGCGTGGCAGCCGAAGATCCGCAGCGACCCGCCGTGCGTCGCAAGCTCCTGCACGTCGAAGAGCCGCAGCGCGTGCGCCTCGAAGACGCGTCCGACGGTCGAGAACGACAGGTAGGAGAAGTGCTCGTGGTAGATCGTGTCCCACTGGTTGAGCTCGAGCAGCGACAGCAGATGCGGAAACTCGATCGTGATCGTCCCGCCGGGCTTCAACGCGATCTTCATGCCGGCGACGAAGTCGTTGATGTCGGGGACGTGCGCCAGGACGTTGTTGCCCAGCAGCAGGTCGGCGCGCGTCTGGGCGGCGACGTCGCGCGCGGTCTGCTCGCCCCAGAACGCCACGCGCGTCGCGATGCCCTTGTCCAGCGCGACCCGCGCCGTGTTCGCCGCCGGCTCGATCCCCAGCACGGGGATGCCGCGCGCCTTGAAGTACTGCAGCAGATAGCCGTCGTTGGACGCGAGCTCGACGACCTGACTGGACGCGTCGAGGCCCAGGCGCTCGATCATGAGCTCGGTGTAGCGCTCGGCGTGCTCGAGCCAGGAGGTCGAGTACGACGAGAAGTACGCGTACTCGTCGTCGAAGATGTGCTGCGGGCTCTCGTAGTCCTCGAGCTGCACGAGGAAGCACGCCGAGCACACCAGCGCGCGCAGCGGATAGAACGGCTCCATCGCGTTGGCGCGGGCGACCGGCACGTTGGCGTTCGCCAGCGGCGACATCCCGAGATCCGCCACGACGTGCTCCAGCGGCACGCCGCAGAACCGGCACGGCGACGCTAGGCCCACGTGCACCACGGCGCCCGGCCGGACTCCCACATCGCCTGCAGCTCGTTGCGCTCGCGCAACGTGTCCATCGCCTGCCAGAACCCGCGGTGGCGGTAGATCGTCAACGCTCCACGAGCGGCGATCTCCCGCAACGGCTGCTCCTCCCACTTCGTGTCGTCGCCCGCGATCGTCTCGCCGACGGCCGGCTCGCAGACGAAGAACCCGCCGTTGATCCACGCCCCGTCGCCGCGCGGCTTCTCGGCGAAGCGCAGGACCGCGTCGCCGTCGGCCTCCAGCGCCCCGAAGCGTCCCGGCGGCTGCACCGCCGTCACCGTCGCCAGGCGGCCGCTGGCGCGATGGCAGGCGATCAGCGCCGTGACGTCGACGTCGGCCACCCCGTCCCCGTAGGTCAGGCAGAACGTCTCGTCGCCGATGTACGGGAGCACGCGCCGCAAGCGGCCGCCGGTCATCGTCTGCTCGCCCGTCTCGACGAGCGTCACGCGCCACGGCTCGGTCGTGGAGCGGTGCACCTCCATCTCACCGCTGCGCATGTCGAACGTCACGTCGGACGTGTGCAGCGCGTAGTTGGCGAACCACTCCTTGATGACGTAGCCCTTGTAGCCCAGGCACACGACGAAGTCCTCGACCCCGTGGGCGGCGTAGATCTTCATGATGTGCCACAGGATCGGCTTGCCGCCGATGTCGATCATCGGCTTGGGCTTCAACGTCGTCTCCTCGCTCAATCGCGAGCCGAGACCGCCGGCGAGGATGACCGCTTTCACGCGCCCAAGATAGTCTGCGACACCGCGATGGCGCGCTCAGCACTCATCACCGGCATCACGGGGCAGGACGGCTCGTACCTCGCCGAGCTGCTGCTCGAGCGCGGCTACGAGGTTCACGGCATGGTCCGGCGGGCCTCGACGGAGAAGTTCGACCGCATCGAGCATCTGCGCGAGAGGATCACCCTGCACCAAGGGGACCTGCTCGATCACCGCTCGCTCGTCGACACGATCAGGGCATCGCAGCCGGTCGAGATCTACAACCTCGCGGCGATGAGCTTCGTCGCCGTGTCCTGGATCCAGCCGACGCTGACCGCCGAGTTCACCGGCGTCGGCGTCACGCGGATGCTCGAAGCCGTTCGCGAGGCCGCCCCCGACGCGCGCTTCTACCAGGCCTCGAGCTCGGAGATGTTCGGCAAGGTGCTCGAAGTCCCGCAAACCGAGACGACGCCGTTCTACCCGCGCTCGCCCTACGGCGTGGCGAAGGCCTACGGGCACTTCATCACCGTCAACTACCGCGAGTCCTACGACCTCTTCGCGTGCTGCGGGATCCTCTTCAACCACGAGAGCCCGCGCCGTGGGCTGGAGTTCGTCACGCGCAAGATCACGTGGCACGCGGCCGCGATCAAGCACGGGCTGCGCGGCGAGCTGGCGCTCGGCAACCTCGACGCGGAGCGCGACTGGGGCTACGCCAAGGACTACGTCGAGGCGATGTACCTCATGCTCCAGCAGGACGAGCCGTCGGACTACGTGATCGCGACGAACCACACGAACACCGTGCGCGATTGCGTCGAGATCGC
>JAWVGK010000357.1:0-8484 GCA_033855155.1 Solirubrobacteraceae bacterium
CACCGCGATGCTCCAGGCGCACGCGCGCCGCGATCCGCTCGGGATCCAGGCCCGCCGGCGCGCCGACCTCCGGCCACTCGACGAACGCGACGCGATCGGGACCGAGCTCGTCGGCGAGCAGCGACGGGTCCTCGTCGTCGAGGTCGCCGAGGCGGTAGAGGTCGAGGTGCGAGATCGGCAGGCTGCCGTCGTAGCGCTGCGCGATCGTGAAGCTCGGGCTCGTGACCGCGCCGCCGACGCCGAGCGCGCGGCAGGCGCCGCGCACGAACGTCGTCTTGCCCGCACCCAGATCGCCGGACACGAGCACGATGTCGCCGCGCTTCAGCCGCCGCGCGAGCGTCGCCGCGACGGCCTCCGTCTCGGCCGGCGCGGACGTCTCAACGGACGTCGGCATCGGCGGTGCGGAGCCGCAGCCCGGCGCCGAGGAGCATCAGCGCGACGCCCGACAGGAACAGCACGCGCGGGTCCGCGCCGGTGGTCGGCAGCGCGACGGCCGCTGTCGGCGCGGCGGCCGCCGGCGTCGTCGCCGCCGGGTCGTCGCCGGCGAGCTGCGTCGGCGGCTGCGCCGAGACGCCGGCGCCGTCCTGCGCGAGCGTCGGCGACTGCGCCGTCGCGAGCCCCGGCGCGCACAGCAGCGCCGCTGCGAGCACGGCGACGAAGCAGCGAAGAAGCGGCACGTCTGGACTGTAGTGGCTGATCCGGCCGAAGACCCGCTACCGTCGCCGGCGTGGTTCACCGGTGCTGACCGCAGCCCAGTCCGAGCGCCTGCGAGCCTGCGCCCGGGTGCTCGACGCCCCCGCGCGCATCGTCATGACCGGCGAGGTCTCCGGCGCCGCGCGCGACGCCGTGCTGTCGGGCGCCGGCGCAGGAGTCGAGGTGCTGATCGTCGAGCCGGGCGAGATCAAGCGCGTCGACGGCGCGATCGACGTGCTGTTCGTCGGGCCGGCGCCGCGCTACAGCGTCGCGCTGGACATGTTCCGCCGCTGGCCGGCGCGCGTCGTGCCGGGCGGCACCCTGTTCGTCTACGGCGCGTTCGCGGGGCCGGCGCTGAGCCTCGCGCTGCTGCGCACGGTCGGCGCGTCGCGCGCGTGGCGCTACTTCGGCCGCGACGGCGCGCTGGCGGAGTACGTCCACGCCGAGCTCTCGCACGGCGAGCGGGTCCTCGACGCGATCGCCCAAGGCGCGCAGCTGCCGTCGCTCGCGCGCACGATGGCGCGCCGCCGCGTGCGCAGTTGACATCCTCGTAAGGGGTCGCGGCTAGCCTGATCGTCATGGAGAAGACCGACATCACCCCGATCACGAAGACCGACGCGCAGTGGCGCGCGGAGCTGACGCCGGAGCAGTACGAGATCCTGCGCAAGCACGGCACCGAGCGCGCGTTCACGGGCCCGTACGTCGACGAGAAGACGCCCGGCACGTACAACTGCGCCGGCTGCGGAGCGCCGCTGTTCGCCTCCGACGCGAAGTTCGACTCCGGCACCGGCTGGCCGAGCTTCACCGACCCGGCCGTCGCCGAGGCCGTCGCGCTGCGCACCGACCGCAGCTTCGGTATGAAGCGCACCGAGGTCGTCTGCAAGCGCTGCGGCGGGCACCTCGGCCACGTCTTCCCCGACGGGCCCGGCGCCAGCGGCCAGCGCTACTGCATCAACGGCTGCGCGCTGAAGCTCGATCCGGCGGCGCCGTAGGGAGCGGATCCCGTCGCAACGCGCATCATGACAGCATGCCCTGCGCTGTTATGATGCGCCGATGCGAACGACCGTCACCCTCGACGACGACGTCGTCGCGTCGCTTCGCGACCTGGCTCGCGAACGCAACATCTCCTTCAAGGAGGCGCTCAACACGAGCGTCCGCCTCGGGACGGCCGCGGGCGCCGGCGCCTCGCGGCTCTATCGCCTTCCCACACGACCGCTCGGCCTGCGGGCCGGGATCGATCTCGACAAGGCGCTGCGACTCGCGGGCGAGCTGGAGGATGCGGAGATCGTCCGCAAGCTCGAGCTGCGCAAATGAAGCTGCCGGACGCGAACGTGCTGCTCTACGCGATCGACGAGCGCTCGCCCCGGCACGAGGCGGCGCGCACGTGGGTCGAGCGCACGCTGTCCGGCACCGAGACCGTGGGGCTGGCGTGGATGGTGCTGCTCGCCGTCGTGCGCGTCGCGACGCGCCCCGCGATCTTCGAACATCCGCTGTCGGGCGACGAGGCGCTCGACCTCGTCGACGGGTGGCTGCGCCAGCCATGCACGACCGTGGTGCATCCGAGCGTGCGTCACACCGCCGTCGTACGGGAGCTGCTGGGACCGCTCGGTTCGGCCGGCAATCTCGTCAACGACGCCCACCTGGCTGCGCTCGCCATCGAGCATGGCGCGGAGGTGTGCTCCTGCGACGCGGACTTCTCGCGCTTCGCGGGGTTGCGCTGGACCGATCCCCTGTGAGCCTGAGGTTGCCGGTGGCCCCTCCACAGGGCGGCCGCCGATCTTCCGAAGGCCGCCGCCTCAGAAGAGCCCGAGCTGGTCCGCCGGGCTCTCGTCCGGCCGTGCCCAGTCGGGGCGCTCCGGCTCGGCCGACGCCGGGGGTTGCCGATCGGGCGTCACCGGCTCCTCCGAAGTCGGCGGCGGTTGCACCGCGGCCTCGGCGGCGACCGGCTCGGGCTGCGCCGGCGGGCCGAGCGCCAGCAGCGCCGGCAGCCGCGCGATGTCCGCGCGCAGCGTGTCGAGCAGCGAGCGGGTGTAGAGCGCCGCGGCCGGGTGATAGAGCGGATACAGCCGCACGGCGCGGTTGCCGACGGCGATGATCTCGGCCCGCCCGTGCAGGCGCGAGATGCCGGTCGGTTCGCCGCGCAGCAGCTTCGTCGCGAAGTTGCCCAGCGTGCAGATGACGGTCGGCTGGATGAGCTCGACCTTGCGCATGAGGTAGCCCTGGCAGTTGTCGATCTCGCCCGGCTGGGGGTCGCGGTTGCCCGGTGGCCTGCACATGAGGACGTTCGCGATGAAGACGTCCGCGCGCGCGAGGCCGACGCCGGCGAGCAGCTCGTCGAGCAACTTGCCGGCCGCTCCGACGAACGGCACGCCATCCAAGTCCTCCTTCGCGCCCGGCGCCTCGCCGACGAACATCAGGTCGGCGTCGGCGTTGCCTGAGCCGAAGACGACCTGCGTGCGGGTGCTCGCAAGCTGCGGACAGCGGGTGCAGGCGCGCGCCTGCTTGAAGACCGACGTCAGCTCCTCGCGGCGCGCTGCGCTCGTGGACACGACCCGGATCGTAGTGCGAGCAGCGGCGTCGGCTATCGTTTCGTGTGGACGCCGCACCGCAGGGCCTCCAGTTCCCGAAACGCGACCGGTACCTCCCCGAGGACTGGACCGACATGGACTACGACTCCAAGCCGCCCCCTGGCACGGTGCCCGGCCGCCGCCTCGCCGTCGTGGGCGCGGGCCGGATGGGCACGGCGCTGGCCGCCGCGCTCGCCGCCGCCGGCTGCGACGTCGCCGGCCCGCTGCGCCGCGGCGAGCGCCTCGCGGCGGACGTCGACGTCGTGCTGCTCGCCGTCCCCGACGACCAGATCGCCGCCGCCGCGGCCGCCCTCCCCCGCGACCGTCCGCACCTGCTCGCCGGCCACTGCTCGGCGGCCACGACGCTCGCGCCGCTGCGCCCGCACGAGGCGTTGTCGCTGCATCCGCTGATGACGGTCAGCGAGCGGGGCGCGAGCTTCGCCGGCGCGACCGCCGCCGTCGCCGGCTCGACGCCACGCGCGCTCGCCGCCGCCCGCGCGCTCGCGCACGCGCTCGCGATGCGACCCGTCCACGTCGCCGACGAGGACCGCGCCGCCTACCACGCCGCCGCGTCCGTCGCCTCGAACTTCCTGCTGGCGCTCGAGGACCTCGCCGAGCGCCTCGCCGCGAGCGCCGGCATCGAGCGCGAGCCGCTCGTCGCGCTCGTGCGCGCGAGCGTCGAGAACTGGGCCGCCGACGGAGCGGCGCGGGCGCTGACGGGGCCGGTCGCGCGCGGCGACGAGGGCACCGTGCGCCGCCAGCGCGCGGCCGTCGCCGAGCGCCTGCCCGACGACCTCGAGCTGTTCGACGCGCTGACGCGGGCGACGCGCCGCCTCGCCGCCGCGGCGCGGCCGGTGCCGGCATGAGGACGCTGCGCTCGATCGCCGACCTGCGCGAGCAGCTGCGCGCGCCGCGCCGCGCGGGCCGCACGATCGGCCTCGTGCCGACGATGGGCGCGCTGCACGACGGGCACCTGTCGCTCGTGCGCCGCGCCCGCGAGAGCTGCGACATCGTCGTCGTGACGCTGTTCGTCAACCCGGCGCAGTTCGAGGACGCGGCCGACCTGGGCGCCTACCCGCGCGACGAGGCGCGCGACGCACAGCTCGCGCGCGACGCCGGGGCCGACGTGCTGTTCGCCCCGCCGGCGCAGGAGATCTACCCGCTGGGCTTCGCGACGACCGTGACCGTCGGCGGCGTCGCCGAGCCGCTGGAGGGCGAGTCGCGCGGCCGCGAGCACTTCGCCGGCGTAGCGACCGTCGTCTGCAAGCTGCTGAACATCGCCCAGCCCGACGTCGCGTTCTTCGGCCAGAAGGACGCCCAGCAGGTCGCCGTCATCCACCGGCTCGTGCGCGACCTCGACGTCCCCGTGCGGATCGAGGTCGGCCCGACGGTGCGCGAGCCCGACGGGCTGGCGCTGTCGAGTCGCAACGTGCGCCTGCGCGACGGAGAGCGCGAGCGCGCGCTGGCGCTGCCGCGCGCGCTGCGGGCCGCCCGCGGCGCCGTCTCCGAGGGCGAGCGCGACGCCGCAGCGATCGCGGCCGCCGCGCGCGGCGCGATGGACGGCGTCGAGCCGGAGTACCTCGCGCTCGTCGCGCCCGACACCTTCGCGGCGGTGCAGCGCCTCGACGGCGAGCCCGTGCTCGTCGCCGTCGCCGCGCGGGTCGGCGACGTCCGCCTGATCGACAACGAGCTGCTGGCCGCCGACAACACCTCGACCGGGAGTCCATGAACCCATGCAGCGCACGATGCTGAAGTCCAAGATCCACCGGGCGACCGTGACGGCCTGCGAGCTGCACTACGTCGGCTCGATCACGATCGACGCCGACCTGCTCGACGCCGCCGACATCCTCGAGCACGAGCAGGTGCACGTCGTTGACGTCGACAACGGCGCGCGCTTCGAGACCTACACGATCGCCGGCGAGCGCGGCTCGGGCGAGATGCGCGTCAACGGCGCCGCGGCGCGGCTCGTCCATCACGGCGACACGATCATCGTCATCTCCTACGCGCAGTACGGGCGCGAGGAGGCCGAGCGCCACGAGCCGCGCGTCGTGCACGTGCGCGCGAAGTCCAACAGGATCATCGACGTCGACAACCAGGTCGCGACGTTGCTGACCGTCGCCGAGGCGCGCTGATGTCCAGCCACCCGAGCCACATCTCCGCCGCCGCCAAGACCGACCGCGTGCCCGTGACGCTGCCGCGCCTGGCGCAGATGAAGCGCCTCGGCGAGGCGATCGTGATGGTCACCGCCTACGACTTCCCGAGCGCGCGCGCGGCCGAGGCGGCCGGCGTCGACATGGTGCTCGTCGGCGACTCGGGTGCGATGACGGTGCTCGGCTACCCGTCGACGGTGCCCGTCGAGACCGACGAGCTGCTCGTGCTCGCGAAGGCCGTGCGGCGCGGCCTGCGCACGCCGTTGCTCGTCTGCGACCTGCCGTTCGGCTCCTACGAGGTGTCCGACGAGCAGGCGGTGCGCACGGCGCTGCGCTTCGTCAAGCAGGCCGGCTGCGACGCCGTCAAGCTCGAGGGCGGCGGCCCCGCGCCAGCCGCCCGCGCGCGGGCGATCGTCGGCGCCGGCATCCCGGTCATGGGCCACGTCGGGCTGACGCCGCAGACCGCGACGGCGCTCGGCGGCTACCGCGCGCAGGGCCGCACCGCGGCCGCCGCGGCGCGCGTCGCGCGCGAGGCGCTGGCGCTGCAGGAGGCCGGCTGCTTCTCGCTGGTCTTCGAGGCGATCCCCTCGCAGGTGGCGCAGGAGATCATGACGCGGATCGAGATCCCGGTCATCGGGATCGGCGCCGGACCCGCGACCGACGGCCAGGTGCTGGTCTTCCACGACCTGCTCGGAATCCGCGACGGGCTCGGCGCGCGCTTCGTCAAGCGCTACGCCGACATCCAGCAGGAGATGGTCGCCGGCGTCAGCGCCTACGCCGCGGACGTGCGCAGCGGACGCTATCCCGAGCCGCAGCACGGCTACGCGATCGACGCCGCCGAGCTAGCGGCCTTCGTCGGACACCTGACGTAGAGTGCCGGGCACATGGCCCGGCTCTCGCAGGTCTTCGCGTCGAAGGACCGCCAGTTCTTCGACCTCTTCGAGGAGTCGGCCCGCAACGCGCTGCGCGCGGCGGGCCTGCTCGACGAGATGCTCGAGACCTATCCCGAGCACGCGAACCTCGCGCGCGACATCCTGCTCTGTGAGCAGGAGGGCGACCGGATCACGTACGACATCGTCCAGCGCCTGAACTCGACGTTCGTCACGCCGATCGACCGCGAGGACATCCTCGCGCTCGCCTCGGGCCTCGACGACATCGTCGACCTCACCGAGGAGGCCGCCGACTACCTCGGCCTCTACCGCATCGAGGCGCCGATGGCGCAGGCCCAGCGCCAGGCGCACCTGCTGTCGGAGGCCTGCCGGCAGATCTGCGAGGCGATGCCGCGCCTGCGCGGCTTCAAGGACCTGACGCACTACACGGTCGAGATCCACCGCCTGGAGACCGAGGGCGACCGCGTCACGCGCGAGGCCGTCGCGTCGCTGTTCGACACCGGCATCGACCCGATGGTCGTGATCCGCTGGAAGGACATCTTCGAGCGCCTCGAGGACGCCATCGACGCGACCGAGCTCGTCGCCAACCTGCTTTCGAACATCGTCGTCAAGAACACCTGACGTCCAACGGCGGCGCGTGGACAGCGACATCATCCTCGTCATCGTCGTGGCAACGGCGCTGGCGTTCGACTTCACGAACGGCTTCCACGACACGGCGAACTCCGTCGCCACGTCGATCTCTACGCGCGCGCTCGCGCCGCGCACCGCCGTGACGTTCGCGGCGATCCTGAACTTCGCCGGGGCGTTCATCTCGATCAAGGTCGCCGCCACGATCGCCAGCGGCATCGTCGACGCCGAGATCGTGACGACGACCGTCATCTTCGCGGGGCTCATCGGCGCGATCTTCTGGAACCTCGTGACGTGGTACTTCGGGCTGCCGTCGAGCTCGTCGCACGCGCTCATCGGCGGCGTCGTCGGGGCCGCGTTCGTCGCCGCCGGAGCGGACGCCGTCAAGGGCGCCGGGCTGCTGGAGAAGGTCATGGTGCCGGCGCTCGTCGCGCCGATCATCGCCTTCGTCGCGGCCGGCTCGGCGATCCTGATCACGTATCGCATGGTCGGTCGCCTGCGACCCGGCCCGGTCAACCGCGGCTATCGCCTCGGGCAGATCGCGAGCCTCGGGCTGCTGTCGCTGTCGCATGGCACGAACGACGCGCAGAAGACGATGGGCATCATCACGCTCGCGCTGATCGCCCACGGCAACCTCGGCGCCGACGCGCCGCCGCCGACGTGGGTCATCGTCGCCGCGGCGAGCGCGATCGCGCTCGGGACCTACTCCGGCGGCTGGCGGATCATCCGCACGATGGGCAGCCGGATCATCAAGATGGACCCGGCGCAGGGCTTCTCGGCGCAGACCGGCGGCGCCGCCGTGCTGCTGACCGCCGCGCACCTCGGCTTCCCGCTGTCGACGACGCACTCGATAACCGGCGCCGTGCTGGGCGCGGGCGCGGCCAAGCGCGTGTCGGCGGTGCGCTGGGGGCTGGCCGGCAACATCTTCCTGGCGTGGGTGCTGACGCTGCCGTGCGCGGCGTTCGTCGGCGGCGCGACGTTCGGCATCAGCCGCGTCTTCGGCGACGGCGCGCTCGGGCCCGTGCTGATCTCGGCCTCGCTGCTGACGCTTATGGCGGTCGTCTTCGGCCGGCGCCTGCAGCGCGGGCCCGCCCTGACGACGGCCGTCGAAGGATGATCGCCGCGGTCGACACGAGCGCGCTGCTGGAGCTCGTTTGGGCCGCCCCGCTGGCGGTCCTCACCGTGACGGTCGCGTGGGGGCTCGTCGTGCGCGGGACGACCGGCGCGCTCGAGGCGCGGCGCCAGGGTCAGGGCCTGGCGGTGGGGCTCAACGCGCTCGTGGCGATCGTCGGCGCGGCGCTGTTCCTGACGGCGGTCGTCTTCGGGCTGATCGTCATGACGACGAAGTAGCGGGGCGGGGATCGTGGGTGGCCGGGTCGGCCAGGCACCGCGGGATGCGGGGGATTCAGGCCGGGTACTCGACCGCCTTGAGGACCTTCGCCGGCGCGCCGGCGGCGATCGAGAACGGCGGGATGTCCTGCGTGACGACGCTGTTGGCGCCGATCACGCAGCGCTCGCCGATCGTCACGCCGCTCGTGACGACGACGTTCGCGCCGA
>JAWVGK010000358.1:0-4025 GCA_033855155.1 Solirubrobacteraceae bacterium
CAGGGCATCGAGAACCTGACCGACGACGAGGCGGCCCGCATGGCCGGGGAGGATGGCGACTTCCACCGCCGCGACCTGTTCCGCGCGATCGAGCGCGGGGACCCGCCACGGTGGACGTTCTACGTGCAGGTCATGCCCTACGCCGACGCGGCCGACTACCGCTTCAACCCGTTCGACCTCACGAAGGTCTGGCCGCACGGGGACTACCCGGAGATCGAAGTCGGCCGGATGGTCCTCGACCGCAACCCGGAGAACTACTTCGCAGAAGTCGAGCAGGCGGCCTTCGAGCCGGCCAACATGGTCCCCGGCGTGGGCCCGTCCCCCGACAAGATGCTGCTCGGGCGGCTGTTCAGCTACCCCGACACGCACCGCTACCGGATCGGCCCGAACTACCTGCAGCTGCCGATCAACAAGCCGCAGTGCCCGGTGCACAGCTACAACAAGGACGGCGCGATGCGCTACGAGGGCGCCGGCGACCCGGTCTACGCGCCGAACTCCTACGGCGGCCCGGCCGCCGCGACGGAGCGCTACCCCGAGCTCGGGACCTGGTCGGTCAGCGGCGAGATGGTGCGCGCGGCGTACGAGCTGCATGCCGAGGACGACGACTTCGGCCAGCCGGGCACGCTGGTGCGCGAGGTCATGTCCCAGGAGGACCGCGACCACCTCGCGGCCAACATCCTCGGCCACGCCGGCGACCCCGACGTCACCGACGAGATGAAGCCGCGGATCGTCGACTACTGGACGAACGTCGATGCCGAGATCGGCGCCGCCGTCGCCGACGGGCTGGGCATCGGCACGCCGGACG
Organism: Solirubrobacteraceae bacterium; assembly: GCA_033855155.1. Classification (GTDB taxonomy): domain Bacteria; phylum Actinomycetota; class Thermoleophilia; order Solirubrobacterales; family Solirubrobacteraceae; genus CADCVQ01. Next base: position 806 of record JAWVGK010000358.1, read on the forward strand.
CGGCGCCCGACGCCGCGGCGGCTGGCGCGGCCGCGGCAGCGGCGGGCTGAGCGGACGTCGGCCGGCGCGGCGGGGCCTCCCGCCGCGCCGCGCCGCGCCGAGCGGCAGCGCCTACACGGCCGGCTCGAGCTCGAGCTGCTCGATGATCTTGCGCTTCGGCAGCGCGCCGATGATCGTCTTTGCCGCCTCGCCGTTCCTGAAGAGGATCATCGTCGGGATCGACAGCACCTGGTACTGGGCGGCGGTGGTCTGGTTGTCGTCGACGTTGAGCTTGACGATCTTCAGGTCGTCGCGCTCGGCTGCGAGCTCCTCCAGCACCGGGCCGACGACGCGGCACGGCCCGCACCAGGGCGCCCAGAAGTCGACGAGCGTGGCCGTGTCGCACTCGAGGACCTCGGCCTGGAAGTTGTTGTCGGTGACCTCAGCCAGCTGCGCCATGTCGGGACTCCTCGGAAGTTGGACTGACCACTATACAAAGTGAAGCGACCGGGCCGGTGGCGGCGCCGTCGAGCTACGCGGCGAGTGCGCGCAGCAGGCCCGGCGTGAAGTACACCTCGACGAACGCCGACGCGACGAGCACCGGGACGGCGAGCATGACGGTCACGAACGTCGCGGCGAGCAGCTTGTTCCAGTCGCCGCGGCGGCTGGCCAGGATCCACGCCGCGAGCGGCAGGAACAACGCGACGAGCTCCGGCAGCGCGTGCGGCATGAGGCCGACGAGCAGCAGCCCGGGCGACACGTCGAGCTGGTCGGCGAGCGTGCTCGTCGCCATGCCGAGCGCGTAGGACTGCGTCAGCAGCGAGAACGCCGTCGCGGCCGTGACGAAGGCGATCGCCAGCGGGCCGGCCTTGTCGTGGATCCAGCGCCACGCGCCGCCGTAGCGCTCGGCCTCCAGCGGCAGCGAGCTGCCGGCGATGAAGCCCGCGATGCAGGCCATCGCGTGCAGGGCAAGCACGAGCCCGTTGCGAAACAGCACCGTTCCGACCTGTCCGAACGTCGGCGCGTCGTGCAGCCCGGGAAACAGGAACGGCGACGACTCGGGCGTCGAGTTGACGGCGACGACGAGCACGGCGGCGAGCAGCAGCGCCGCGATCGCCAGCGAGCCCGCAAGCCACGCGCCGAGCACCGGCCACGGGTGCTCGTTCCACTCGCTCAGCGTCGCGCGGGTGCGCGCGATCCCCTGGACGAGGACGAGGTCGGACGTGTGCACACCGCGAGCATCGGCCCGCCCGCGGCGCGCGCCCGGTCAGCCGCCGTCGCGCTGGCCGGATGTGTGAGGCCTGCGGCGCAGGCGCAGCTGCGGCACGAGCACGGCCGCCTCGGCGGCGATCCGCCACGTCATCTTCGAGGTCCCGTGCCGGCGGTCGCGGAAGACGATCGGCAGCTCGACGACGCGAAAGCCGGCGCGCACCGCGCGGTGCGTGAGCTCGACCTGGAAGGCGTAGCCGCGCGAGCGGATCGTCGGCAGGTCGATGCCCTCGAGCACCTCGCGGCGAAAGCACTTGAAGCCGCCGGTGAGGTCGTGGATGCGCAGGCCGAGGACCCGCTGGGCGTACCACGAGCCGCCGCGGCTGACGAGTCGCCGCACGACGCCCCAGTCGCGGATCCCGCCGCCGGGGACGTAGCGCGAGCCGAGCACGAGGTCGGCGTCCTCGGCGCCGGCCAGCAGCCGGGCGAGGTCCTCGGGGTCGTGCGAGAAGTCGGAGTCCATCTCCAGCACGAGGGCGGCGCCGCCGTCGAGCGCGCGCGCGAAGCCCGCGAGGTACGCCGGGCCAAGCCCCTCGCGGACCTTGCGGTGCAGCACCTCGACGGCCGCGATCTCGGCCGCGAGCGCGTCCGCGATCCGTCCGGTGCCGTCGGGCGAGTCGTCGTCGACGACGAGGATGCGGTGGCGGCCGGGGGCCACGCGCTCGAGCACGACCAGCGCCGACCGCACGATCGCCTCGAGGTTCTCGGCCTCGTCGTACGTGGGAAGGATGAGCCAGGCGTGTCCGGACATCGGCCGCGCGTACCCTACGGACCCGTGCCCGCGGACCCTTCGAACCTCCAGATCGCAGCGGCGTTCGACGAGCTGGCCGACCTCTACGAGCTCGACGGCGCGATCGTGCACCGCGTGCTCGCCTACCGCTCGGCGGCGAAGGCGGCGCGCGAGGCGACGGTGTCGGTCGCCGCGCTGGCGCGCAGCGGCGCCGTCACGTCGCTGCCGGGGATCGGCAAGACGCTCGAGGAGAAGCTCGTCGCGCTGCTCGAGGGCGGCTCGATCCCCGCGGCCGTGAAGCTGCGCGCGAAGTACCCGCCCGGCCTGCTGGAGATGACGCGCCTGCCGGGTCTCGGGCCCAAGCGCGCGCGCAAGCTCTTCGACGAGCTCGGGGTCGACTCGCTGTCGGCGCTGCGCGCGGCCGCCGAGGGGCAGCACCTGCGCTCGCTGAAGGGCTTCGGGCCCAAGTTCGAGGCGTCGGTGCTGAGCTCGCTGGCGGCGGGCATCGGCGAGCGCCCGGCGCAGCGCGTGCTGCTGCACCGCGCTCTGAACGTCGGCGAGGCGCTCGTCGACGCGCTGCGCGCCCACCCCGCCGCCCAGCGCGTCGAGCTGGCCGGCTCCGCGCGCCGCCAGGCCGACTCCGTCAAGGACCTCGACATCATCGCGACGGCGACCGATCCCGGCGCGCTGGCCCGCGCGCTCGGCGAGCTGGACCTGATCGAGTCCGCTTCGGCCCCGAACGACAACGCCGCGCGCGGGCGCACGCACACGGGCCTGCCCGTCGACCTACGCGTCGTCGAGCCCGAGAACTTCGGCAACCTGCTGCAGCACTTCACCGGCTCGGCGGCCCACAACGTCGCGCTGCGCGAGGCGGCCGTGCGGCGCGGGCTGCACGTCAGCGAGTACGGGATCCTCGACGACGCCAGCGGCGAGACGCTGCTCTGCGCGACCGAGGAGGAGGTCTACGAGCGCCTCGGCCTGACCTTCCCGGAGCCCGAGCTGCGCGAGAACCGCGGCGAGCTGTCGCCCGGCTTCTGCGCGCCGCGGCTGGTGACCGTCGACGACCTGCGCGGCGACCTGCACATGCACACGATCGCGTCGGACGGGCGCAACACGATCGAGGAGATGGCGCGCGCGGCGCTGGCGCGCGGCTACGAGTACATCGCGATCACCGACCACTCCGCGACGCACGGCTTCGGCAACCACGTCACGCCCGACGAGCTCGAGCGCCAGATCGAGCGC
>JAWVGK010000359.1:0-4448 GCA_033855155.1 Solirubrobacteraceae bacterium
TGGCGGCAGAAGAACTGGTCCAGCGCGTCCTCGCCGGCGACGTAGACCGCCAGCCCGCGCCCCCGCCGCCCCGCCCGGCCCCACATCTGGCGCAGCGAGGCGACCGTGCCCGGGAACGTCACGACGACCGCCGCGTCGAGCGCGCCGATGTCGATCCCGAGCTCCAGCGCATCGGTCGTGACGACCGCCAGCAGCTCGCCGCGCACGAGCCTGCCCTCGAGCTCGCGTCGCTGCTGCGGCGTGTAGCCGCCGCGATATGGCACGACGAGGTCGGCCAGCTCCGGATCGGCGAGCGCCACGAGCCGCGCGACGAGCTCGACCGCCTTGCGCGAGTTGATGAAGCAGATCGTGCGCGCGCCGCGGTGCGCGAGCTCGGCCACGATCTCGGCCGCCTCGCCGAGCGCCGAGCGCCGCGTGCCGAGCGCCGCGTCGGTCAGCGGCGGGTTCCACATCGCGATCTCACGCCGCGCGCCGGGCGAGCCGTCGCGGTCGACGAGCGCGATCTCGTCGAGGCCCGTCAGGCGCTCGGCGAGCTCGACGGGGTTGGCGATCGTCGCGCTCGCCAGCAGGAAGCGCGGCTGCGTGCCGTAGGCGTCGGCGATCCTGCGCAGCCGCCGCAGGACGTTGGCGACGTGCGAGCCGAAGACGCCGCGGTAGACGTGCGCCTCGTCGACGACGACGACCGCGAGGTTCGAGAAGAAGTCGCCCCACGCACGGTGGTGGGGCAGGATCCCCATGTGCAGCATGTCGGGGTTCGTCAGCACGAGGTTCGCGCGCCGGCGGATCTGCGTGCGCTGCTCGCGCGCGGTGTCGCCGTCGTAGATCGCGGGGCGCACCTGCCTCGTCAGCCCGAACGCGTTGATCGCCCGCGCCTGGTCCTGCGCGAGCGCCTTCGTCGGGTAGAGGTACAGCGCGCGCGCCTTCGCGTCGCGGCACAAGACGTCGAGCGCCGGCAGGTTGAAGCACAGCGACTTGCCTGACGCGGTGCCGGTCGTGACGATCGTCGGGCCCGCCCAAGCGGCCTGCAGCGCGTCGGCCTGATGGGACCACAGCGAGCCGATCCCGCTCGCCCGCAGCGCCGCCAGCAGCGCCGGATGCAGCGTCTCGGGCAGCGGCGTGCAGAGCGCCTCGCGCGACCCCTCGAAGGCCTCGTGGACGAGCCGCTCGTCGGCCCGCCCGGCGTCGAGCAGCGCGCTCCAGGGCTGGGTGTCGGGGGCGACGGGCAAGCCAGTTGAGATAGTAGGCGTGCCTTGAGCCTGCGCAGCTTCCACCACTCGGAGTTTCCGGCCGATCGCCTGCGCGCCGCTCGCGACGAGTCGATCTCCGTCTGCGTGCCGGCGCGCGAGGAGGCGGCGACGATCGGCGGCGTGGTCGGACCGCTCGTCGCGCTGCGCGACGCCGGCGTCGTCGATCAGGTCGTCGTCCTGGACGCGGACTCGCGCGACGGGACCGGCGCGATCGCGGCCGCCGCGGGCGCCGAGGTCTGTCGCCAGGCCGCGCTCGCCCCGGACTTCGGGCCGGTCGTCGGCAAGGGCGACGCGATGTGGCGCGCGCTGACCGTGCTGACCGGCGACCTCGTGTGCTTCGTCGACGGCGACACCGAGGACTTCGACGAGCGCTTCGCCTGCGGGCTGCTCGGGCCGCTGGTCTGCGAGCCGCGCGTGCAGTTCGTCAAGGGCTTCTTCCGGCGGCCCTTTCGCGCCGCCGGCGTCGTGGCGGCGAGCGGCGGCGGCCGCGTCACCGAGCTCACGGCGCGCCCGCTGCTGCACGCGTTCTATCCGCAGCTCGAGGCGTTCCATCAGCCGCTGGCGGGCGAGATGGCGGCGCGGCGCGAGCTGCTCGAGCGGCTGTCGTTCTGCACGGGCTACGCGGTCGAGACCGGCCTGCTGCTCGACGTCCATGCCGACGTCGGGCTCGCTGCGATGGCGCAGGTCGATCTCGATGTGCGCCAGAACCGCCACCAGCCGCTCGAGGACCTGGCGCCGATGGCGGCCGCCGTGCTGGCGGCCGTGCGCAGCCGCCTCAAGCGCGAGGGGCGCCTGCTCGACGGCTGCCGCGAGCCGCTGCTCGAGCGCCCGCCGCTGGCGGACGTGCGCGCGCTGCGCCGCGCGGGCTGACCGCGCCTACGCCAGCAGCCGCTCCCACGTCGCCTCCAGCGCCTCGGTCGCGCGCCGGCGCGCGCCGCGCCGCGGCCGCCCGTCGCCGAACGTGTCGAGCAGGTAGGCGCGGTGGGCGGCCATCAGCAGCAGCGCGGACTCGGCCGGGTCCGGCGGCGGGTGCGGCGCCGCCGCGAGCAGGCGGGCGATCAGCCGGCGCGGGCCGACGAGCGCCGTGTCGAGGCGCTCCGCGACCTCCACGTCCTGCGCGGCGGCGGCGTCGATCGCGCGCAGCAGCGGCCCGTGCTCGGCGAAGACGGAGACGAGGGCGGCGATCATCTCGCGCGCGGCGTCCTGCGGGCGCTCACGCTCGACCCGCTCGACGCGGTCGATCAGCGGCGCGTCGGCGTCGGGCAGCAGGTCGGGGGCGAGCTGCGGGAGGTCGCGGAAGTGGCGGTAGAAGATCGTCCGCTTGAGCCTCGCCTCGGCCATCACGGCGTCGACGGTGAGGTCGGCGAACGGACGCTCGGCGAGCAGCGTGCGGGCGGCGGCGAGGATCCGCGCGCGGGCGTCCGACGCGGCGACACGAGGACGTGGAACAGTTGACACGGTGTCACAACTATGCCACGGTTCGCCTCGCGACACAACGTCACAACACTCGAACCCCGGAGACCCACCATGGCCACCACGACGATCCCCGCCCCCGACCCCGCCGCGCTCGGCGAGTCGCACGTCGAGCTGCCCGACGGCCGGCGGCTCGCCTACACGACCCTCGGCGCGCCCGGCGGACCGGTCGTGGTCGTGCTCGACGGGCCCGCGTCGCGCGGGCTCGCGCACGCCGCGGCGGGCAGCGCGGCGGCGCTCGGCATCCACCTCGTGGCACCCGACCGCCCCGGCGTCCGCGAGAGCACGCCGGCCCCGGACCGCGGCATCGCGGACTGGCCGCAGGACCACGCCGCGCTGCTCGACGCGCTCGGCGTGCGCCGCGCCGGCATCTTCTCGCAGTCCGGCGGCACGCCCTACGCGATCGCGGCGGCGGCCGCGCTGCCCGAGCGCACGACGGCGCTCGCGGGAGTCGGGCCGATCGCGCCGTTCGACGAGCCGGGAAGCGTGCGCGAGATCGGCGGCGAGTTGCGGGTCGCGGTGCGCCTGGCCAGGCATGCGCCGTGGCTGCTGCGCGCGCTGCTGCGGCGCTTCTCGCGCGCGGCGGCGACGGACCCCGTCGCGACCGCGCGCAGGGTCGCGCGAGGCGTGCCGCCCGCCGACGCCCGCGCGCTCGAGGACCCGGCTCTGTGGGCGATCCATGAGCGTGCGACGGCGGAGATCCTCGCCCAGCCACGCGCAGTCGCGCACGAGATCGGGCTGGTGGCGCGCCCGTGGGGCGTCGACCCGGCGGACGTGCGCGTGCCGGTCAGCTTCTGGAGCGGCTCGGGCGACACGCGCCACCCGACCGCGCAGGCGCGCCGGCTCGCGGCGCGCATCCCCGCTGACGTGGCTGTGCACGTCGTCCCCGACGCGGCCGCGTTCGGGCTGCATGCGATCTATCCGCAGGCGCTGCGCTTCGCCGCCGGGCGCTGATGCGACCCGGCGCGCGCCGTGGTCTCGCCTGCGAAACGTGTCGAGAAGCTCGCAAACTGCGGCCACGCAGCGAGTGCGGCGTTTGCGCCCACGCTCGCATGGGGATCCGGCACGGACGTCGAGGACTTCTTGTCCCTCCACGCTCGATGAACTCGACGTAGATGAGCCCGGCCTCGGTCGGGCTCGTCGCGTTTCGGGGCAACGGCGCGGGGGCGGGGCGTGCGCGAGGATGTCGGCCATGCGCGCCCTCTACGTCGATCTCGACGGCACCCTGCTCGGGCCCGACGGCGCGCTCCTTCGCGCGGCGGACTTCTCCTTCACGCTCGCCGGCGCCCGCGCGCTCGAGGCCTGCCATCGCGCCGGCGTCGAGGTCGTGCTGATGTCCGGGCGCCGCAAGGTGACTGTCGCCGAGAACGCGCGCCTGATGGCGCAGAGCGCGTACATCTTCGAGGCCGGCTCGTGCCTCGTGCTCGACGGCGAGGAGCTGTGGCTCACGGGTGAGTACGCGCCGAGCACGCAGGCCACGATCCACGAGCAGATCGAGGCCTCCGGCGCGCCGGCGATGCTGCTGGAGACCTACGCCGGGCGGCTGGAGTACCACGACCCGTGGCACCGCGGGCGCGAGGTGTCGCAACTCTTCCGCGGGCTCGTCGACGCCGCCGAGGTCGACGCGCTGCTGAGCCGCGAGGGCCACGGCGGGCTGCGGCTCGTCGACAACGGCGCCGTGCACCGCCGTTCGCCGGCGCTCGTCGAGCTCGACGACGTGCGCGCCTA
>JAWVGK010000360.1:0-5414 GCA_033855155.1 Solirubrobacteraceae bacterium
CAGCGCGTCGCGGCGACGACGCGCCTGGTCCCGTCCAAGCTCGCGGCCGTCATCGGCGAGCGCGCGTTCGGGCCGCTGCTGTGCGCGCGCCTGACCGGCCTGCTGGAGCCCTCGCGCGCCGTCGACATCGCCGCGAAGCTGCCGACGACGTTCCTCGCGGACCTCGCGATCGAGCTCGACCCGCGGCGCGCCAGCCGCGTCGTCGCGGAGATCCCGCCGCAGCAGATCGCGCAGATCACGAAGGTGCTCGCCGCGCACGAGGAGCACGTCGTCATGGGCGGCTTCGTCGGCCACCTGTCGGAGGCCGCGCTGCGCGCCGCGATCGCCGTCGTCTCCGACGAGGCGCTGCTGCGCACGGCGTACGTCGTCGAGTCCAAGGGCAGCCTCGGCGCGCTCGTCGCGACGCTGCCGCCCGAGCGCCTCGAGCGGATCATCGCGACGGCGGCCTCGGCCGACCTCTGGGTCGAGGCGCTCGACGTCCTCGGCCACGTCTCCGAGCGCCAGCGCGGCGAGCTCGGCGACATCGCCGCGGGCCAGCCCGACGCCGTCCTCGACAGCATGGTCCGCACCGCGCAGCGCGAGCTGCTGTGGGACGACGTGCTGCCGGTGACGCGCGCGATGAGCCTCGAGAGCCGCGCGCGCTTCGCGCGGCTGAAGTCGATCCACACGCGGCCGGTGCTGGCCTCGATCGTCGACGCCGCCTCGCGCCACGCGCTGTGGCCCGAGCTGCTGCAGCTGCTGCCACTGCTGCCCGCCGCCGCGCGCCGGCGCGTGGCGGCGCTCGGCACGGGCTTCGGGCGCCCGGTGCTGGCGCAGATCGTCGGCGCGGCGCACGGGCAGGACCTGTGGGGCCCGCTGATGCAGTTCGCGACAGAGCTTGAGCACCGCACGCAGGCGCTGATCGCCAAGCTGCTGGCGTCCAGCGACGACGAGATCCTCGATGGGATGCTCGACGCGGTCTGGGAGCTGCGCTTGGAGCCCGAGCTCGCGCGCCTGTCCTCGTGCCTGCCGGTCCGCGAGATGGCGGCGTTCTCGGCGCGGCTGCTCGTCCGCGGCGGCGACGAGTTCGTCGTCGCGCTGCGCGAGGCGGCGCAGGCGCACGAGCTCCAGGCCTTGAGCGACGCGCTCGCGGTCGCATGACCGGGCGCATGCCTCCAATCGCCGCGGGTAGAGTAGGAGGCGTGTCCCAGGATCCGCAGCAGGGGTCGGAGTTCGACGCGTACGGCCCCGTGGGCCGTTCGGCGTGGATGGACGTCGACTGGCAGCAGCACCTGCGCTGGGTGCGCGTCGAAGGTCGCTGGATGAACCTCGTCGACGTCGGCGAGGGGCCGGTCGCGCTGTTCGTGCACGGTCTGTCGGGCTGCTGGCAGAACTGGCTGGAGAACATCCCGCACTTCGCCCGCGATCACCGCGTCATCGCGATCGACCTGCCCGGCTTCGGCGAGTCCGAGATGCCCGACAAGCCGATCTCGATCAGCCGCTACGCCGACACGATCGACGCGCTGCTCGACGTCCTGGAGATCGACCAGCCCGTGCGCCTGATCGGCAACTCGATGGGCGGCTTCATCGGCGCGGAGCTCGCGATCCGCTACCCGCAGCGCCTCGAGCGCATGGTGCTCGTCGCCGCCGCCGGCCTGAGCGTCGAGCACGTCCGCACGCAACGCACAGAGGGCCTGCGCCACCGCGCCGAGAACGTCGCGTTCTTCAACATCGGCTGGCTGGCCTCGCGCTCGACGATGGTGGTTCGCCGCCGGCGCCTGCGCTCCGCGCTGCTGCTGCTCGTCGCGGCGCGACCGGACCGCCTGCCGCCGGAGATCACCTACGAGCTCGTGAAGGGGTCCGGCAAGGAAGGCTTCAACGACGCGCTCGACGCGCTGTGCAGCTACCCGATCCGCGAGCGCCTGCCGGAGATCGAGTGCCCCGTGTTGATCGTCTGGGGCACGAAGGACCGCCTCGTCCCGCTGAAGGACGCGACGGTCTTCGAGGAGCTGATCGGCGACTCGCGCAAGATCGTCTACCAGGACACCGGCCACCTGACGATGCTCGAGCGGCCCGCGCGCTTCAACCGCGACGTGCGGGAGTTCCTCCAGGAGGAGCCCGGCGAGACGGCCCCCGAATCGGGCGCGCACACGTTCGCTTCGTGACCCCCGGCGATGTCGCCGCGCCGGTGTCGCGACTATCCTTGGCGGCCGTGGCGACGGGGCGGGCCAGCGCAGGAGCAGACGGCACGAGCGAGGCCTACGGGCCCGTCGGGCGCTCGCCGTGGATGGACGTCGACTGGCGCGAGCACCTGCGCTGGGTGCAGGTCGACGGCCGGCCGGTCAACGTCGTCGACATCGGCTCTGGTCCGGTCGTCGTGCTCCTGCACGGCCTCGCCGGCTGCTGGCAGAACTGGCTCGAGACGATCCCGGAGCTCGCGCGCGACCATCGCGTGATCGCGCTCGACCTGCCGGGCTTCGGCGCCTCGCCGATGCCCGCCCAGCCGATCTCCATGCCGGGCTACGCGCGCATGCTCGATGAGCTGTTCGTGACGCTCGGCGTCGACAGCGCGACGCTCGTCGGCAGCTCGATGGGCGGCTTCGTCGCCGCCGAGTTCGCGATCCGCTACCGCGCGCAGGTGCAGCGGCTGTGCCTGACGTCGCCGGCGGGCCTGTCGATGGAGCACATGCGCAACGAGCGCAACCAGGGCCTGCGCGCGCGGATCGAGAACGTCCTGTTCTTCGGCAGTGGCTGGCTGGCGTCGAAGTCCGACCGCGTCGTGCGCAGCGAGCGGCTGCGGCGCGCACTGCTGATGCTCGTCGCGGCGTACCCGGAGCGGCTGCCGAGCCGGCTGATCGCCGAGCAGGCGCGCGGCGCCGGCAAGCCCGGCTTCGGCGACGCCCTCGAGGCGATGACGAGCTATCCGATCCGCGACCGCCTCGGCGAGATCGCCTGCCCCGCGCTCGTCGTGTGGGGGGAGCTCGACCGCCTCGTGCCGCTGCGCGACGCCGCCGAGTTCGAGTGGCTGATCCCGCAGGCGCGCAAGATCGTCTACGCCGACACCGGGCACCTCGTGATGCTCGAGCGACCGGCACGCTTCAACGCCGACCTGCGGGCGTTCCTCGAGGAGGGGCCGGGCGCGCAGGCGCCGTGGCCGGGCTTGAGAAGCCTGGCGTGACGTCGCGGCGCCGGACCCTCGCGAGCATCGTCGTGCTGCTCGCGATCCTGATCGCGCCGTCGAGCGCCGCCGCGCGGGTGACGCTCGTCGCGACGGGGACGCCGGAGCTCGCGTTCGTCGACGTGTCGTCGAACGATGTCGTCGCGCGGCTCGCGCTGCCGGGGCCCGCGCGCGCGGTCGCGATCGCGCGCGACGGCCAGCGCGGGTTCGTCGCCGCCGGCGGCGATGTCGTCGCCGTCGACGTCAACACCCGCGCCGAGCTCACGCGCGTCTCGCTCGGCCTGCCGGAGATCTCCGACATCGAGCTGTCGCCGGTCGGCACGACGCTGTACGTCGTGCAGGGCCAGCGCCTGGTGGCGCTGGACGCGGCGACGCTCGCGGTGGGGGCGTCGGTGGCGCTGAACGGCGACGGGACGCGGATCGCGATCGACCGCGACGGCCAGATCGCCGCCGTCGTGCTGAGCGGCGGCCGGGTGGCGATCGTCTCGCTGTCGCGCAACATGCTGCTGCGCCACGTCAAGGTCAAGGGCGCGGTCGGCGTCGCGATCGACGACGGCGAGCGCACGCTCGTCAGCACGCCCGAGCGCCTGCGCACGATCGAGCCGGGCCAGCGACGCCCGCGCAAGCACGCGCTGAAGCTGCCGGAGGGCGCCGGCGGCGGCCTGGCGCTGTCGCCGGGGCGCTCGAAGCTCGTCGTCGGCGCGGCGCCCGGCGGCGGCTCCGGCGCGCTCGTCGACCTGCGCCGCCATGGCGTGCAGCGCCTGCCGGCGGGCCGCGGGCCCGGCTTTCCCGCGTGGAACCCCGACTCGAGCCGGATCCTGATGGCCGACTCGGGTGCCGGGACCGTGTCGCTCGTCAGCCCGTTCTCGCGCGGGCGGGTCGCGACCGTGCGGCTGCCGGGCACGGTTCCCACCGACGTCGTCGTGCAGCCAGGGCTAGCGCCGCTGCTCGGCAGCGACGGTCCCGACCAGCTCACGGGCACGCGCGGTGCCGATCGCATCGAAGGGCTCGGCGGCGACGACGTCCTGCGCGGCGGGCGCGATCGCGACAGCCTCGACGGCGGGCCCGGCAACGACCGCCTGTCGGGCGGCTCGTTCTCCGACGAGCTGCTCGGCGGCGACGGCAACGACTTCCTCCTCGGCGGCACCGGCAACGACAAGATCTTCGGCGGCGCGGACGACGACGGCGTCGACGGCGGTACCGGCGACGACACGGTGTCCGGCGAGGACGGCAACGACACGCTCGACGGCGGCGACGGCGACGACACGATCATGGGCGGCCCCGGCAACGACCTCATCGAGGAGAAAGGCTTCGGCGACGACACGCTGCTCGACGGCGGCCCGGGCGATGACGTCATCCGCGGCGGGCGCGGCTCGGACCGCGACATCCTCGGCGGCGAGGGCAACGACCAGCTGTTCGGCGAGACGGGTTCGGAGCGCATCCGCGGCGGCCCGGGCGACGACCTGATCGACGGCGGGCGCGCGGGCGATCGCCTCGAGGGCGACGAGGGCGCGGACACGATCGTCGGCGGTCTCGGCAAGGACCACCTCTACGGCCGCGACGGCAACGACAAGCTCGACGGCGGAGCCGAGGCCGACGAGCTCGACGGCGAGAACGGCGACGACCTGCTCGTCGGCGGATCGGGCCCCGACGACTTCGAGGGCGGTCCTGGCGACGACACGATCCGCGCGGCCGACGACAGCGCCGACCGCGTCGACTGTGGGCCCGGCAACGACACCGTCTACGTCGAGGCCGAGGCGCCGACGCGCGACGTGCTGATCGGCTGCGAGCAGGTCGTGCAGGTCCCCGCCGAGCCCGACACCGGCGAGCCACCGCCGCCGATCCTCCGCGGGACGACGCGCAACGACGTCCTGCGCGGCACCGCCGGCGACGACTCGATCTTCGGCCGTCCCGGCAACGACAGGCTGTTCGGCCTCGACGGCGACGACTACGTCGACGGCGACCGCGGCAACGACCAGCTACACGGCGGCGCAGGCGACGACGTCATCGCGGGGCGGCGCGGCGACGACGTCATCTACGGCGACGACGGCGACGATCGCATCACCGGCGACCGCGGTCGCGACCGGATCTTCGGCGGCGCGGGCCGCGACACGATCTTCGGCAACTACAACGCCGACCGCATCGACGGCGGCCCCGGCGACGACCGCATCAACGTCGTGCACGGCGATCACGACGTCGTCGTCTGCGGCCCCGGCGCGGACGTCGTCTTCGCCGACTCGACGGATGCCGTGGCGAA
>JAWVGK010000361.1:0-2892 GCA_033855155.1 Solirubrobacteraceae bacterium
CGCCGGCTGCGCGAGGACGACCCGCTGCGGCCGATCGGCGACGCCCTGCTCGACCAGCGCACGCTCGCGGGGATCGGCAACCTGTGGAAGTGCGAGGGCTGCTTCGCCGCCGGCATCGACCCCTGGCGCGCGGCCGGCGAGGTCTCCGACGACGAGGCGCTGGCGATCGTGCGCGCGACGCGCCCGGGCATGCAGCGGTCCGCGCTGGACGGCATGCAGGACGCCCACCGCGTGATCTACGGCAGGTCCGGCCAGCCGTGCCCGCGCTGCGGCGAGCCGATTCGCAGCCGCGGGCAGGGCGACGACAACCGCATCACGTACTGGTGCGCGGGGTGCCAGTCGTGACGCTGCGCCGCGTCGGCCACAAGGGCGCCGGCCACATCGCGCCCGGCAACACGTTCGCGTCGTTCGCGGCCGCGCTCGCCGCCGGCGTCGACGCGATCGAGTTCGACGTCATCTCCGAGCATCGCGACGGCAGCGGCGAGCTGCTGCTCGCGCACGACTTCGAGGACGCCGAGCAGCGCGTCCCGCACACGCTCGAGGAAGGCCTGGCGCACTTCGTCGCCTCCGGTGCCCCCTACCACGGCATCGACTTCATCGTCGACCTCAAGATCGCCGGCTACGAGGATCGCGTCGTCGCCGCGATCGAACGCCACGGCCTCGCCTCGCGCAGCCTCGTCTCGACGATGGAGGAGCAGTCGCTGGCGCTGCTGCGCGAGCGCCACCCGCATATCAGGCTCGGCTGGTCGGTCCCGCGCCTGCAGCGCGACCCGCTGCGCAACCCGATCGTCGCCGCCCCGGCGTTCGTGCTGATGCACTACATGCGCAACGCGCTGCCGTCGGTCGCCGCAAACCGCATCCGGCGCGGGGAGATCGACGCGTTGATGGCGCACTGGCGCCTGGCGACGCCGCGCCTGGCGCGCAGCATCCGCGACGCGGGCGGCGAGCTCTACGCGTGGACCGTCGACGATCGACGGCGGATCGCGGGGCTCGAGCGCATGGGCGTGACGGGCGTGATCTCCAACGACCCGCGCCTGTTCGGCGGCGCTACGCCGTGATCGTGCAGGTCGACTCGGAGTAGCCCGCTGGGAACGAGCCCGCGCTGGAGCGGTGGCCCTTCGTCGTGAGCTTGGACGCCTTGCGCACGACGTTGCCGCGCAGCCGCCACTCGAAGTTCACCTTGCCGCGCAGGAGCACCGCCGTCTTGCCGGCCGGCGGGTCGATGTTGAAGAAGTAGCGCCCGCCCTGGCGCGCCTTGTAGCGCGCGAATCCGACGCGCGTCCAGCCTGGGTCGCTGACGCCGCCGACGACGTTGTGCCACTTCATGTCGGCGTCGCGGTAGAACTGCAGCCGGAAGCGCATGTACATGATCTCGCGGCCGTCGCGCGAGCCGGGCATCGAGGCGCGGATGCCGATCGTGTCCGGGCCGATGCCCTCGGGCGGCTGCGCCGGGTCGCAGAGGTTGACCGTCGCCCACAGGTGGCGCGAGCCTTCGACGGTCACGACGGCGCCGGACGCCGCGACGGGCAGCGCGACGGCGGCCAGCAGCACAGCGACGATCCCCGTTCGCGACGACACGCGTTGAGCGTACCGGGCCGGCCCGAGCCCGCGAGCCGGCAGCGCCGGGCGCGCGCCGAGCTCCGGCGTGATGATCTCGTCGCGGCGGCGTAGTAGTCGTATGAGCGGAGTTCTGATCATGGACGACCCCCCCAACACGGCGGCACAGAGCTTCGATGCGCTGTACCGCGACTGTGCGCGCGACTTGTACGCGTACGTTCGCACGCTGCTCGGCGACGACGCGAGCGCCGAGGACGTCACGGCGCTGGCGTTCGAGCGCGCGTACCGGCGCCGAGCGACGTTCGACGACCGCCGCGGCAGCCGCCGCGGCTGGCTGTTCGGCATCGCCCGCAACGCGGCGCTCGACGAGCTGCGCCGCCGCGGCCGCGCCGCGCCGCTGATCGGCGAGCTGCCCGACGACGTCGCCGCCTCCCCCGACGAGGAGGCCGACCTCGCGCTACGGCGCACGACCGTCCGCGCCGCGCTCGCGGCGCTGCCCGCGCGCGACCGCGAGCTCGTCGCGCTGAAGTTCCACGGCGGCCTGACGAACGCCGAGCTCGCGATCGTGCTCGGCACGAGCGAGACCAATGCCGGGACCCGAGTCCATCGGGCCGTGGCGAAGCTGAGAAAGGCCTGCCATGCGCCAGCGTGACCCCCTGAGCGTCGACGACGCACGCGAGCTCGACGCCCTCGAGCGCGCGCTCGCCGGCGACCCCGTCGACGCCGACCTGCGCGAGCTCGAGCAGCTCGTCCACGACGTCCGCGCGACCGCGCCGCAGATGACGCCCGGCTTCGCGGCCCGCCTCGAGCACGACCTGGCGCAGGGCTTCCCGCAATCGCGGGAGGCGTCGCCGGCGCGCCGCGCGCCGCGCCGCTGGCTGCTGCTGCCGGCCGTCGGCTCGCTGGCCGCCGTCGCGGTGGCGCTCGTCGTCGTCCTCGGCCAGCACGGCCCCTCCGACCAGATCTCCGAGCTCGCGAACCGGCCGCAGCAGACCGTCGAGGACCGCTCGCCGTCCGCGGGCGCGTCCGAGACGGGCTCCCCGACCGCGAAGCGGTCCGCGCCGGCAGCCGCCGCGCCCCCGTCCGGTGCCGCGACCGCCCCGCCCTCGCCGGCGTCGGTCGCGCGCGACCGCAAGGCTGCCGCGTCGCCACAAGCCTCCGCGCGGATCCTGCCCGGCGCGCCAGGGGGATCGCGCAAGGTCCAGCGGACGGCCGACCTCGTGCTGGGGGTCCCGACGAGCAAGGTCGCCTCGACGTCGGATGGCGTCATCCGCACGGTTGACCGCTTCGACGGCATCGTGGCCTCCTCGACGAGCGCCAGCGACGACGACACCG
>JAWVGK010000362.1:0-17578 GCA_033855155.1 Solirubrobacteraceae bacterium
GGGATCGACATCATGCGCGCTGTGCGCTCCTTCGACCCGTGCCTGCCGTGCGGTGTGCACATGTACACCGGCAAGGGCCGCGTCAAGAAGGTTCAGCACACGCCGACGGGGATGTGCTGAGGGCCTAGATGGCAACTCAGCACACAGCTCCGGAAGAGCTGGTCGAGCGGGTCCAGGAACTCCTGGGCTCGCTCGACGAAATTGCCGATCCTGTCGCGCAAGCGCGCGTGCAGGAGCTCGTCGGCACGGTTCTCGAGCTGTACGGAGCTGGTTTGGAGCGCATCCTCGGCGTCATCGCTGACGCCGGGGAAGGCGCCATCCACATCCGCAACGCACTGCTCGACGACGGCATCGTGGCCAGCCTGCTGCTGATCCACGGCCTCTACCCGATCTCCCTCGAGGAGCGGGTGGCCGAAGCAGTGGAGAGCGTCAAGCCGTTCCTCGCGTCGCACGGTGGCGGCGTCGAGATCCTCAGCGTCGAAGACGGCGTCGCGCGCCTGCGCCTGCAAGGCAGCTGCAACGGCTGTCCGGCATCGGCGTCGACGCTCGAGCACGCGTTGAAGGAGGCCATCGACGAGGCGGCCCCGGACCTGCTCGCGCTCGAGGTCGAAGGCGCCGTGGGCCTGGAGTCCAAAGACGCAGAGCAGCCCAAGATGGGCTTCGCGCTGCCGATGGTCCAGGCCGGTCCGGAGACGCTGCCGATGGCGGACTCTCCGTACACCGAATGTCCTTCGGGCGTGGGGAAGTGAGCGGGACCCCTCGCCTGCCCTCCACGCTCGTAGCAGGCTTGGGCCGCCTCGCGCGGCCCGAGCCTGTTGTGGAGGACGAGAAGTGCGAGATCTGCGGCAGCAGGATCACCGCGGACCACCGCCACCTGCTCGAGCTCGGAGAGCGCCGCATCCTGTGCTCGTGCGAGCCCTGCATCGCGATGCGCTCCGGCGTCGACGACTACTGCCCGGTGGGTACGCGGACGATGTGGCTCGACGACATCGACTTCCCCGACGCCCTGTGGTCGGCGTTCCAGCTGCCGATTGGCCTAGCGTTCTTCCTGCGCTCGTCCGGCACGGGCACCGTCGTCGCGCTGTATCCCAGCCCGGCCGGCGCCACGGAGTCGGAGCTGCATCTGGAGAGCTGGAACGCGCTCGTGGAGCGCAACCCGGTCCTGCGGCAGCTCGAGGCCGACGGCGAGGCGTTCGTGGTCAACCGCATGACCGACCCGCCCGAGCACGCGATCGTGCCGATCGACGAGTGCTACCGCCTCGTCGGGCTGATCAAGGCCAACTGGACGGGTATCTCCGGCGGCAACGCTATATCTGATGCGGTGCCCAAGTTCTTCAAACACATACGCCGCAAGGCAGGAGTCTCATGACGACTGACAATCCCGACGGCGCGACGCCCGAGGAGGCTCCGGTCGCGCGGGACTACGGCCCGCAGATGACCTTCGAGGTCCTCGGCGCCGCGCACGAGCCGTTCGCCGCGCAGCCGACGCTGCGCTTCGAGATGGGCGTGTCCGAGCCGTCCAACCGCGAGATCTACGCGATCTCGCTGACCGCGCAGATCAACTTCGATCCCGCACGCCGCGAGTACGACGCCGAGACGCGTGCCGCGCTGTTCGAGATCTTCGGCGCTCCCGAGCGCTGGCCCTCGACGACGCGCAGCTTCCTGTGGACGCACTCGACCGCGATGGTGCACTCGTTCGCCGGCGCGATCACGTTCGGCCTGGAAGTGCCGTGCACGGCCGACCTCGAGGTCGTGGCGTCGCGCTACGTGTCCGCGCTGCCCGACGGCGACGTCCCGCTGACGTTCCACTTCACCGGGCGCATCCTGTACCAGGGCCCCAACCGCCAGGTGCAGGTCGTGCACATCCCGTGGGACACGTCGTGCCAGTACCGGATGCCCGTCGCGACGTGGAAGGCGATGATCAAGCACCACCACGGCGAGTCCGGCTTCGCGTTGCTGCACAACGACACGATGCAGGGCCTCATGGACTACAAGCGCGCCCGCGGGCTGCACAGCTTCGACGCGTGCGTCGCCGACCTGCTCGAGCGCTCGCCCGCCGATACAGAGGAGGCCGTCGGATGACCTCGATCGATCCGATCACACCCGAGAGCCCGTCGGACGTCGGCGTCACGTCGCCCAAGTCGCACCTCGAGCGGCTCGTCGACTCGCTGCTGTTCGAGGGCTACGCGCTGTATCCGTACACGCCGGGCGCGACGAAGAACGCCACGCCGACGCCGTTCGGGATCGTCTATCCGCACGACTACGCGCAGAACCAGACGCACGCGTTCGACCGCATGCAAATGCAGTTCATCGTCGAGAAGGACGCGGTCGTGACCGGCGAGGTGCGCTTCCTGCAGGCCTCGGGCGAGAAGCACCGCGCCGTCGAGCGGCGCGTTCAGCTCGGCGTCTGCCCCGCGAAGGTGTCCTTCGACTTCGACGACCTCGAAGGGGTCGCCGAGATCGACGACGAGACGCTGCCCGACGGCCGCAGCCGCATCACCCTGAAGGTCGAGAACACGACGCCGCTGACCGAGGAGGAGGCGACGGCCGACCGCAAGGACGCGCTGCTGAAGAGCATGCTGTCGACGCACCTGCTCGCCTGCACCGAGAACGGCGCCAAGATCATGTCGCCGCTGGAGCGCGGCGACGACGGCGTCGCGGGCTGCTGTCAGGTCAACACGTGGCCCGTGCTCGCGACGCCGGGCGACGACGCGATCCTCGCGCCGACGTTCATGCTGCCCGAGCACCCGGAGATCGCGCCGGAGTCCGTCAACGACTTCTTCGACGGCACCGAGATCGAGGAGGCGCTCGTGCTGCACATCCAGGCGCTGTCCGATCAGGAGCGCGAGGAGATCTCCGCGCAGGACCCGAAGGTGCGCGAGATGCTCGCCCGCGCCGACGCGACGACGCCGCAGCAGCTCATGGACCTGCACGGGCGCGTGCGCCTCGAGGACCCGCCGGGCGAGCGGGCCGTGACGTTCGAGGGCGTGACGTACAAGCGCGGCGACAAGGTCGTCCTGCGCCCGCCGCTGGACGCCGACGTGTACGACAAGATGCTCGACGGCCGCAAGGCGACGATCCACCGGCTGTTCATGCGCGTCGACGACCGCCTGCACCTCGGCGTCACCGTCGACGACGATCCGATGCAGGAGATCCTCGGCGAGAGCGGTCGATTCCTGTTCTTCTTCTCCGAGGAAGTCGAGCTGATCTCATGAGCGACGAGCGGGCACGCGAGACGACCGAGCCCCCGAAGGACACCTGGCGTCCGCCGGCGCCGGATGCGCCGCTGGTGACGAGCGAGGTCGACGTCTCGACGCGGCCCAAGCAGATCCTCATCGCGGGCATCGGCAACACGTGGCAGATGGACGACGGCTTCGGCAGCGAGGTCGCGCGCCGTCTGGAGGCGCGCGAGCTGCCCGACGGCGTCGCGGTCATCGACTTCGGCACCGGCGGCCTCGACCTCGCCTACCAGGTGATGTACGGCTACGACGCGCTGCTGATGATCGACATCAGCCGTCAGGGCGGCGCGCCCGGCACGCTGTACGTCATGGAGGTCGACGAGTCCGAGGTCGAGGGCCCGATCGAGGACGGCGAGGCGCTCAACCCGCACGGCATGGACCCCGCGACCGTGCTGCGCTTCATCAAGCTCACGGGCGGCTGGCCCGGCAAGGTCGTCATCGTCGCGTGCGAGCCGCAGACGATCGAGCAGATGGGCGTCGGCTTCAGCCCCGTCGTCGAAGAGGCCGTCGATCGCGCGGTCGACCTCGTGCTCGAGACGGCCAAGGAGCTGCTCACCGACGAGGCCTACGCCACGCTCGACGAGAAGAAGTAAGTGCACGAGTTCGATCTTTCGAGCGCGATCGTCGCGACGGTCCGCAAGCACGCCGGCCAGCGCAAGGTGACGCACGTGACGCTGCGCATCGGGCGCCTGCGCCAGGTCGTCAAGGACACGCTGGAGTTCTACGTCGCGATCGTCGGCAAGGACACGGTCGTCGAGGGCGCTACGCTGGAGATCATCGACGTCCCGGCCGTGCTGCGCTGCAGGACCTGCAAGAACGAGTGGGAGATCGAGATCCCGGCGTTCATCTGCGGCACCTGCGGTCCCGGCGCCGTCGAGGTTGCGACAGGCGAGGAATTCATGGTCGAATCGATCGAGGTCGAGGACGAGGAGAGCGCCGCATGCACCGCACCAAGGTGAGGGTCGTCGAGGACGCCCTCGACGCCAACAACACGATCGCCCAGGCCAACCGCGCGGACTTCGACCGTGAGCACGTCGTGGTCGTCAACCTCATGAGCGCGCCCGGAGCGGGCAAGACGACGCTGCTCGAGAGCGGCCTCCAGGGGCTCGCTGAGGAGGGCCTGCGCGTCGGCGTGCTGGAAGGCGACGTCGCCGGCAGCTTCGACGCCGACCGCCTGGCGGTGCTGAACATCCCCGTCGTGCAGCTGAACACCGACAACGGCTTCGGTGGCGAGTGCCACCTCGACGCCAACATGGTCCGCTCGGCCCTGCCCGGCGTCCCGCTGCCCGAGATGGACGTGCTGATCGTCGAGAACGTCGGCAACCTCGTCTGCCCGGCGGAGTTCCGCATCGGCGAGGATGCGCGGATCATGGTCTGCTCGGTCACCGAGGGCGAGGACAAGCCGCTGAAGTACCCGCTGATGTTCCGCGCGTGCGAGCTCGTCGTCATCAACAAGGTCGACCTCCTGCAGCACCTCGACTTCGACGTCGATCGCCTCGAGGCGAACATCAGGCAGGTCAATCACGCGGCGACGGTCATGCGCGTCAGCGCGAAGACGGGCGAGGGCGTCGAGGAGTTCCGCGACTGGATGAAGGCGCTGCCGGCGCGCTTCTTCGAGGACGACGAGCACGACCACGAGCACTCGCACGACCACGGCGAGCCCGGCCACACGCACGAGCACGCCGACCACGATCACGAGCACGCCACGGCGTGACGCGGTGACCGTTTCGGGCCGCCAGGCATGAGACGGACCGCCGACATCGGGGCCGAGCGCGTCGAGACCCTGCTGCGCGCGCGCGCCGACGCCAACGCGCAGTTCTTCACCGCCGAGGCCGAGCGCCTCGCGCGGCTGTGCCACAAGATGGCCGAGCGCTTCGCCCGCGAGGGGCGCCTCGTGGCGTTCGGCGCGTCGCCGGCCGACCGCTCCGACGCGCGCCACGTCGCGGTCGAGTTCGTCCACCCGGTGATCGTCGGCAAGCGTGCGCTGCCGGCGCTCGGGCTGGCCGGCGAGGGCGGCGCGATCGCGCCGCAGGTCGCGCTCGAGGCCGAGGCCGAGGACATCGCGATGGCGTTCGGCGCCGAGCCCGACATCCTCGCCGCGCTGGCCGCGGCGCGCGACCGCGGCTGCCTGACGATCGCCTTCACGCGCGACTCCGGCGCGGAGTGGGAGTTCGACCTCGGGAGCGTGAGCGACCCGCTCGTGCGCCAGGAGATCGCCGAGACGCTCTACCACACGCTGTGGGAGCACGTGCACATCTTCCTCGACAACCGCGGGCTGCTCGAGGGCCGCGCCGCGCGGCCGGTCCACGACTCGGGCGCGTCGAGCTTCCTGTATCCGTTCCTCGGCCAGCAGGAGACCGACCTCGACGCGATCCTCGAGGACGTGCGCCAGTCGATCCTCATGAAGGCCGACGAGATCACGGCGCTGCGCACGCAGACGCTGACCGAGTACGGCGACGAGCTCGTGACCGCGGCCGCCGCGCTGCGCGAGCGCCTCGACGCCGGCGGTCGCATCCTCGCGCTCGGCAACGGCGGCTCGGCGACCGACGCGATGGACGTCGTCGCGGACTTCCGCGAGCCGATGTTCGGCGGCCCGCCGCGGCGTGCGCTGGACCTCACCGA
This sequence comes from Solirubrobacteraceae bacterium, assembly GCA_033855155.1. Lineage (GTDB taxonomy): Bacteria > Actinomycetota > Thermoleophilia > Solirubrobacterales > Solirubrobacteraceae > CADCVQ01. Next base: position 5,862 of record JAWVGK010000362.1, read on the forward strand.
GGACACGGCGATCATCACCGCGATCGCCAACGACATCGGCACCGACGCGATCTTCCTGCGCCAGGTCATCGCCTATGGTCGCGCGGGCGACGTTCTCATCACGCTGTCGACGAGCGGCAACTCGCTGAGCGTGCTCGCGGCGCTGCGCGAGGCGCGCAAGCGCGACATGGTGACGATCGCGTTCGTCGGCTACGACGGCGGCAACGTCGAGAAGAACGGCCTTGCCGACCACGTGATCATCAGCCGCTCGGAGAACATCCCGCGCATCCAGGAGGCGCACGCCAGCGGCTACCACGTGCTGCGCGAGCTCGTCGAACTGGCGGCCCCCGCGCCCGCGCCGGCGCAGTGAGCGTCGCGCGGCCGTAGTGATGGCGGCCGCGCCCGGCGTCCGGCGCGTCCGGGCGCGCGTCGACGGCACGGTGCAGGGGGTCGGCTACCGCCCGTTCGTCTATCGCCTCGCGCACGAGCTCGGCATCGCGGGCTGGGTGCTCAACGACGAGCGCGGCGTGCTCGTCGAGGCCGAGGGTCCCGCCGACGCGGTCGCCGCGCTCGTGCGGCGGCTGTCGGCCGACGCGCCGCCGCTGGCCGACGTCCGCGCGGTCACGAGCGAGGAGCTGCCGGCGACCGGCGCCGCCGGCTTCGAGATCGTCGCGAGCTCGCGCTCGGGCGCGGCGACGGCGCCCGTCACGCCCGACACGGCGACGTGCGCGGACTGCCTCGCCGAGCTCGCCGACCCAGCGGACCGCCGCTTTCGCTATCCGTTTCTGAACTGCACGAACTGCGGCCCGCGCTTCACCATCGTGCGCGGGATCCCGTATGACCGGCCGGCGACGACGATGGCGAGCTTCGCGATGTGCACCGCGTGCCAGGCGGAGTACGAGGACCCGATGGATCGGCGCTTCCACGCGCAGCCCAACGCATGCCCGGCGTGCGGGCCGCGGGCGCGCCTGCTCGAGCGCGACGGCACAGCGGTCAAGGGCGTCGAGGACGCGGTCCGCGCGGCGGCGGACGACCTGCTCGCCGGCCGCGTGCTCGCGATCAAGGGCCTTGGCGGCTACCACCTCGCCTGCCGCGCCGACGACGAGCGCGCCGTGTCGACGCTGCGCGCGCGCAAGCACCGCGAGGACCGGCCGTTCGCGCTGCTCGTCGCCGACGTCGCCGCCGCTCGCTCGCTCGTGACGCTCGGCGCGGCGGAGGAGGCGCTGCTGTCCTCGCGCGAGCGCCCGATCGTGCTCTGCACCCGGCTGCCGGGCGCGCCGGTCGCGCCGTCTGTGGCGCCGCGCGCGCCCGAGCTCGGGCTGATGCTGCCGTACACGCCGCTGCACCAGCTGCTCGCGCAGGACGTCGGCGTCGCGCTCGTGATGACCAGCGGCAACGTCTCCGACGAGCCGATCGCCTTCGAGGACGACGACGCGCTGGCGCGGCTGGGCACGATCGCCGACCGCCTGCTCGTCCACGATCGCCCGATCGCGACGCGCACCGACGACTCCGTCGCGCGCGTCGTGCGGGAGCGCCCGCTGCTGCTGCGCCGCTCGCGCGGCTTCGTCCCGGCGAGCCTCGACCTGCCGCTGGCGGCGCGGCAACCGCTGCTGGGCTGCGGCGCCGAGCAGAAGGCGGCGTTCTGCCTCGCCGACGCGACGCGCGCGTGGGTCAGCCACCACATCGGCGACATCAAGAACTACGAGACGCTGCGCTCGCTACAGGACGGCGTCGCACACTTCGAGCGCTTGTTCGAGGTCACGCCGCAGGTCGTCGCGCACGACCTGCACCCCGACTACCTGTCGACGCGCTACGCGCTCGAGCGCGAAGGCGTCGAGCTCGTCGGCGTGCAGCATCACCACGCGCATCTCGCGGCGACGCTCGCCGAGCACGGCGAGACCGGGCCGGCGGTCGGCGCGATCTTCGACGGCACCGGCTACGGCACCGACGGCACGGTCTGGGGCGGTGAGCTGCTCGTCGGCGGCCTGCACGGCTACGAGCGCGTCGGGCACCTGCGGGCGGTGCGGATGCCCGGCGGCGAGCGCGCGATCCGCCAGCCGTGGCGGATGGCGCTGGCGTGGCTCGTCGAGCTGTACGGCGTGGACGTCGCGCCGCCGCCGGCGCTGTCGGGCATCGACGCGCGGACGTGGCGGGCGGTCGTGCAGATGGTCGCCACGCAGACCTCGGCGCCGCTGACGACGAGCATGGGCCGGCTGTTCGACGGCGTCGCCGCGCTGTGCGGCGTGCGCAGCGAGGTCAGCTACGAGGGCCAGGCCGCGATCGAGCTCGAGGCGCTCGCCGACCCGGGGGCCGACGGCGCGTACGCCCTCGCGCTGCTCGTCGATCCCGATGGCGGGCCGGCGATCCTCGACCCGGGGCCGCCGATCGACGAGATCCTCGCGGAGCTCGCCGCCGGCGTCGACGTCGGCACGGTGTCGACGCGCTTCCATGCCGCCGTCGCGAACGCCACAACCGCCGCGTGCTCGCGACTGGCCGGCGCGGCGGGGATCGACACGGCGGTCCTGTCGGGCGGGGTCTTTCAGAACCGGCTGCTGCTCGAGCGCACGGCGACGGCGCTCGAACGGGCCGGGCTGCGCGTGCTCGCGCCCGAGCGGCTGCCGCCCAACGACGGGCAGATCGCATTCGGCCAGGTCGCCGTCGCGGCGGCGCGGGCGAGCGGCTGAAAGAGGCGCCGCAAAGCACTCGTCGGCGCCCCGGCGCGTGCGTATGCTCTGGCGCATGGACGCCTTCGCGCTCAGCGAGCGGTGGAACGGGTGGACGCGGCTCGACGTCATGGTCGAGGCCGCGCGGGCCGCGATCGCCGCCGGCCCGCTGGATCCGCTGCTGTGCGAGGTGACCGTCGAGTGGGACGACGACACGACGACGCTCGAGAGCCTCGACGAGCTCGACGAGCTGCTGGCGCTCGGCGACGAGCCGATGTCGCTGGACATCTGGGTCGCGCACGTCGCCGAGGCCGAGGCGAACCTCCTGCTCGTCTACAACGGCCGCTGGCTGCAGATCAACGGCGCCGGCACCGACTGGACGCGCGCGAAGGCGGCCTACGACGCCGCCCAGGTCGAGATCGCCCTCGTCGCCGGCATCACGACGTTCAAGCTGCCGACGCTCCCCAAGGACACCGTCGCCGAGGTGCGCAAGCGGCTTGGGGAGCCGCGGGACTAGGGCGGGCGGTTCGGGGAACGCCAGCAGTCTCAGCCGGGACGACGGCTCGAATCACGGCAGCGGAATCGCCATCGATCGCGTGTAGATGTTCTGCTCGTTTGCAACGGCCGCGTTGTCAGCCTCCTGCGTGCACAGCGCCGGTGGCAGCTTCACGTTCCCGTCGCCATCAAGGCAGACGAACAGCGCGGCATCGCGGGTGTCCATCCATACCGGGTGGGCGACCCGGTCGGCGCTTAGCCCGCTGTAGTCGCCGAAGAACCCGGCGGCGAACTGCGTCGGCGGGGGCATCGAGCCGGTGGTCACACGGCTCGACGCGAACCGCGTCGCGTCCCGGGAGCCCGACAGCGTCACGTCCGAGAAGCCTGTCGTCTCGCCGTCGCCGTAGGCGCGGTCGTAATAGGAGACGGCGAAACGGCCCTTGCCGTCGAAGGCCGCCCACTGCCAGAACTGATCGGCGTGCGGATCGCGTGGTCGCACGTCGGGCAGCGTGCGAACGTCCGCGCTCGCGCCGGTGAACGTCGTGCCGGAGTCGCGCGACACGCTCGTCACGATGTCGTTGTTGCACGCGCCCGTGGCCTTCACGCCCTCGTAGAGCGGAAGCAGCGTGTCGGCGTCGAAGCCGCGCGGTTGGCAGCCGTTGCGCTCGTTGGAGTTGTTGTTGATGTAGGAGCCGAACGAGACGACGACCTCGCCGGCGGCCTTCGGGTTGGCCGCTCCCGACGGATAGTTCGCGGCGCGGAAGATCGAGTTCGAGGTGGCGCCCTTCTCCGGGACGCACGCCGAGAACGCGGACGCACCCTGGTAGGTCTGGCAGTCCGGCAGCTCGTAGTAGTCGGCAACCTTCACCGGCGCCGAGAACGTCGCGCCGCCGTCCGTCGACTTCGCGAGCAGCACCTGCGAGCGGTTGTCCGCCGTCGAGCCGAGGTCCGTCGCGTTGGCGTTGACCCACACGACGTAGAGCGCCCCGTCGGGCCCCGTGAACGGCTGGGAGTACTGGTTGGTGTTGCAGCGTCCCAACGGCGTCGGCACGCCGAGCGTCTGCGCGCAGGCCTCGGCATCGGCGCTCACGAGCACCGGTGCGCTGAAGTGCTCGGCGTAGTCGGCAGAGTAGGCGCCGTAGATGTACGACGTCCCGTCGGGCGCGAAGAACGTCCACGTGACGTACACGCGGTCCTGGAACGGGCTCCCCTTGTGGTTGTCGACGGTCAGGTACTGCTTGTCGAGCATGCCGGCGCCGCTGCCGGCGGTGTCGTCGAACTCGGCGGCGGGCCGGGCGGGGAAGTTCCACGAGGCGCCGCGGCTGCCGGTGGAGCGAAAGACGTACAGGCCGCTCGACGTGTCGGGGTTAACGGTGACGGGCTGGCCGCGCATGAACATGAGGCACGAGAGGTACGCGTTGCCCTTCGTGTCCCAGGCCAGCGACGTGTCGCCGCCCGACTGCCAGTACTGGCGCGCGACACCGCCCCCGAACGCGTCGCCGCGCGTGAACGACATCGGCGGCGTGGAATCCCGCCAGCTGCGACCGTCGTCGGTCGAATAGGACGTGATGCAGCTGCTGTCGCCGCGGCGGTAGTCGTTGGACGAGGCCACGAGGCTCGACGGCTTGTTCGGGTCGGCGGCGACCGCCGTCTCGTTCTGCGCCTGCCCGCGACCGGCGAGGTCGGTGTCGGTGAGGTTCTGGCAATCCTGATTGACGCGGACGTTGGAACCGCGATTGACCGGGCATCCGCTCGCGCCCGCGGGCGCGAGCGTCGCGGACGGCTGGCGCCGCGCGGCGATCGCAGCCGGCTGATCGTCGAGCATCGCCGACGCCGTCCCGGACGCGAAGCGCTGCTGCAGCCTGGTCAGCCCGGCCGTCGGGCTCTTCGCTGCGGTCGCCGTCGTCTCCGCCGACCTGCCCGTGAGCAGCAGGACAGCGAGCGCCGCGCCCGCCACGATGCCAATGAACAGATGACGGCGCATGATCCGAACCCCCTCCTCGAGCGATCCGGGCCAGCGACCCGGTACAGCGCGACGTACCCGCGCAACCCTTGCGCTATCGCAGCGTGCGGTCGCGGTCCCTGATCAGCCGCGCGAGCCACGGCTCGGCGTTCAGCGACGTGTAGGTGCGTTCCGCGGACGCGAAGTACGCGGTCGCCTCGCCGGGCTGGTCGAGGGTGGCGGCGAGAAGGCCGAGGTAGTGCGTCGTCGCGCCGAACCAGCTCGCACCCGACGTGACGAGCCGCTCGCGATGGGGCGCGAGGATCGCGAGGAGCCGCTGCGCCCCGCGCTCGTCGTGCAGATGCGCGCACGCCACCGATGCGTAGACGGGGATGATCAACGCCTGGTAGTCCGGCGGCAGGTCGTCGAGCCCGTCGCGCATGACGAACGCGTAGTGCGCGCGAGCGTCCTCGAACCGGCCGACCTCGCAGAGGATGGCGCTCATGCCGGCGCCGATCAGCAGCGGCCCCGTGCGGCTCGGGATGATCTCCGGGCTGGTCGGGATCGACTCACCCGGGGTCGCGATCAGGTCCGGCATATGCGGGTTGTCGCGGTCCAGCGTGCCGTGCACGAAGCGCGCGGCGACGATCTGACCGAGGAACCAGAGCTGGCTGTCGGGGTGCCCGCCGCGGCGCCCGATCTCCAGGGCGGCAAAGGCCGCGCGCTCGGCCTCTTCGGCGGGACCGCTGATCGAGTAGCGCTTGGCCCGAGCGACCATGTCGTACCACCGCATGAACGGCTGGGCGAGCTCCTCGGCCGTCGCGTGCAGGCGTGCCAGCTCGCGGTCGGCCGTCGCGAGGTCGCCGGTGTTCATCGCCGCATGGGCGCCGAGGTAGGCGGTATGGCCGATGAGCAGGGGATCGCTGCACCGATCGGCGATCTCAGCCGCCTCGCGAAGCGCGGCCTGGCGCTCGGCCAGCGTCTGCGACGGCGTCCACTGCGCCACGCAACGCTGCGTCAGCACGAGCGCGAGCGTGTGCGGATCGCCGATGCGCCGCGCCATCGCCACCGCTTCCTCGTTGAGCCGATCGCGCAAGCGCGAGTCGTCGTCGGTGACGAGCTCGAGCGCGAGCATCGCGAGGAGCGCCGCGCGCGTGGGGCTGTCGGCGGCGTCGTAGGTGTCGAGCGCCGCCTGCAGCATCGCCACGCGGTCCTGATCGACGCCCTGGCCCGAGCTGAAGATGCCGCGATTGTTGGCCAGCGTCGCGCGCGCCAAGCGCTCGGGATCCCGTAGCTGCTGGGCGAGGCGCGCTCCACCGAGCAGCGTCTTGCGATAGGCGGACGCACCGGCCTGACGCTCGGCCTCGCCTTGCGCGATCACGAGGTCGCAGCGCCGGCGCTGCAGCCGCACGGGGTCCACGGCATCGATGAGCTCGGCGGTCTGGCGGAAGTGGGCGGCCGCGCGCTCGTATGCCAGCTGCAAGGTCGCGTGCTCGCCGGCGCGCATGCCGTACTCGATCGCCTTGTCGAGTTGGCCGGCCGAGCCGGCGTTGGCGTAGTGGTGCGCGAGCTCGGTGAGGTAGGGCTCGAGGTTGGCGCGGTGCACCTCTTCGATCGCGGCGCCGGCGCGCCGATGCACGAGCACGCGGCGCGTCGGGGTCATCGCGCCGTACAGGGTGTCTCGGATCAGGGCATGCGAGAACGCGTAGCGCCCGGTCACGCCGACGACCTCCTCGATGACGTGCGCTCGCACCGCGGACTCCAAGCCGTCGAGCAGCTCGTCCTCCGTGAGCGGGCTCAGCCGCTGCAGCACGTCGAGCTCGAACTCGCGGCCGAGGATCGCAGCCGTCACCAGCAGCCGGTTGGTCGCGGTGCCGAGGCGCCGGATGCGCTGGGCGATGACGTCCTTGACGCCCTCCGGCACGGCGAGCCGGCCCAGCCTCGCCCCCTCCTCTTGCGCGCGCTCGGAGCCGATCGCGCCCGACTCCGCGAGGTGGCGCAACACCTCCACGACGAAGAACGCGTTGCCGTCCGTGCGCTCGTAGACGATCCTGCGCAGCTCGGGCGACGCGTCGTCGCCGGCGTGGATGCCGACGAGCTGCGACACGGCCGCCGCCTCCAACGGTGCGAGCGCGTGGCTCTGCAGGTGCAGCTCGCGACCGAGCTCGGCCAGCGTGGCGCTCAGCGGATGATCGACGTGCAGCTCGGTCTCGCGATACGTGCCGAGCACCATCAGGCGCGCCTCGTGCGGATAGCGAGCGAGGTACTTCAGCAGGAGCAGGGTCGACGGGTCGGCCCAGTGCAGGTCGTCGAGCACGAGCACCACCGGTCGCCGCTGCGCGGCCCGGCACAGCAACGAGCACACGGCCTCGAACAGCCGCGAGCGAGCACCCTCCGGGTCGCCGGCCAAGGGCTGCGGCAGATCCGGAATCCGCTCTGCGAGCTCGGGCACGATCCGTCGCAGCTCACCGCTGACGAGCTGCAACTGACCTGCGAGCTCGTGCCTCGGGCACGCGCCGATGTACTGCCGCAGCGCCTCTACGAACGGCTGCTGTGACAGCAGTCCCTCCTCGTCACAGCGCCCGTAGAGCGCGATCGCCCCGTCGGCGCAGGCGCGCTGCACGAACTGCGCGGCCAAGCGCGTCTTCCCGATGCCGGGCTCGCCGCACACCAGCACGAGCCGCGGCGCGCCGCCGGTCAGCTCGCCGTACACGCTCGACAGCGCCGCGAGATCGGCGGCGCGACCGACGAACGTGTCGCTGTCGGCTACGGCAAGGACGGACGGCACGGGGAACGGCCGCCCTGCGGCAGGTTGCATCGACGTGCCGACCGCGGTGGCCGTGGTCTCGAGGTCCAGCGACGGGGCCTGCTCGAGGATCGCGCGTTGCAGATCCTTCAGCGCGAGCCCCGGCTCGAGGCCCAGCTCGCTCGACAGAAACGCGTGCGTGTGCGAGTAGACGTCCAGCGCGTCGCGCTGGCGCCCGCAGCGGTACAGCGCCAGCATGAGCTGTTGGGCAAGCGTCTCCCGCGTCGGGTGGGCGCTCACCAGCTGACGTAGCTCGCCCACGAGCGCGGCGTGGCGGTGCATGAGCAGGTCTGCCGCCACACGCGCCTCGAGCGCCGCCAGTCGCTGCTCCTCCAGGCGCGCGATCTGTGCCGGCGCGAAGGGCTCGAAGGCGAGGTCTGCCAGCGGCGGACCCCGCGAGAGCGCCAGAGCATCGCGCAGCAGCGCCGCCGCATACTCGGCCTGGCCGCTGGCCAGCGCCTGCTCCCCATCCTCGACCAGCCGCGCAAAACGCTCGGCGTCGAGCTCGCCCGGCCCGACCCGCAGCTGATATCCGGCCGGCGTCGTCGTCAGGACGTCCGCGCCGCCGAGGGCCTTGCGCAGCCGCGAGACGTGGACCTGGATTCGCTGGACGGCGCCGGGCGGGGCGTCTTCACCCCAGAGCGCGACGGCGAGCCGTTCGGCGCTCACCGACTCGTTGGCGTGGAGCAACAACACCGCGACGATCGCGCGCGGCTTGACGCCTCCCAGTGCGAGCGATCCGCGTTCGCCGTGGACCTCCACTGGTCCGAGAATCCGAAAGTCCATGTTCTGGTGAAGAAGCTACTCCGTAGCCTGGTGCGAGTGGCTAGAGCTTTGCAAGCGAACTGCAAGCGATCACGTAGAAGCTCCTCGCCGAGATCAGTCTCCGCAGGTCAGCCACCGATCCAGGCGAAGGAGCAGCGTCGTGCAAAGGCCCATGACTCAGAACGGTGCCCAGCAACAAGAGCGACCGAGCGCGCGCATCTCACACGCTGCGCGGACCCGGGTCGGGCACCCGCCGCCCGATGCCGACGGCGACGGGCAGCAAGCGGCTGGCCGTCCGGGCGGCGACGCAGCTGACGTGTCGGCCGAGAGCACGCCGGGTGGCCGGCTCGCCGGGATCCTGGCGGTGACCCTCACCGAGACGCTCTCCATCTACGCGTGGCTGCGGCTGGACCACGAAGGACACCCGTGGTGGGGGCTGCTCGCCCTCGTCGTCGGAGAGGCGTTCGAGACCGCCGTGCTGAAGCGCTTCGTCGATCGCGGAGGACTGAAGCGCTGGGGCGCGCTGTCGTCGCGCGATGCGAGCAGCGCTCACCTGCGCAAGATGCAGCGCAGGCTCGGGATCGCGGGCAACGCCGAGACGGCGATCTGGGTGCTGTGGCTGGCCTGCGCGTATGAGCTCGGCCAGACGTACGCAGCCGTCGGGCTCCTGGTGGCGATGCACCTCAAGCACCAGGTCGAGGTCTCGGCGGTTCGCGACGTCTCGTACCGGACCGGGCTGTTCACCCCGACCGCGCTGCTGGGCAGCGCGATGGAGGTCGCCGGCGCCGTGGCGTGCCTGGCGTTGATCCTCGACGGGCAGATCGTGCTGGCCGCGGTCGTCCTCGGCGTCGGACTCCTGCTCGAGCACGGCCTGCTCATCGACGTGCTCACCTGGGAGATCACGGCGCGCGACATCCGGCTGCCTCGCGATCCGCGCTGGAGGCCGCCGCTGCGTCCCCTGCCGGCGTTCGCCGCGTACGCCGCCTCGCACTTCCCCCTGTTCTGGCGGATCGTGCAGCGCATCGCGCCGCTGCAGCGGTTGCTCAACCGCGTCGCGATCAACGCCCTGATCGGCCGCATCGAGCCGCGTCCGAACCCGCTGAGCACGATGGCGTCGTACACGTCCTGGGCGTCGCTCACCGACCGCACGTGGAGCAGCCGTCACCTCCCCGCGGCGGCCAAGCATCGGTCGCCGAAGGAGGGGCCGCCGACGAGCGCGGCGGTCGCCAGCTCGTTCAGGCGCGACGAGATGGTCGAGAGCCCGAAGACGACGGTGCTGTTCACGTACTTCGCCCAGTGGCTCACCGATGGCATCCTGCGCACCCAGCGCGACGGTCCGACGACGGCCGCCGACGGTACGCCCGTGGTCCGCAACACGAAGAAGAACGAGTCCAACCACGACATCGACCTTGCGCAGCTCTACGGGCTCAACCGCGCTGCGACCGACCAGCTGCGTACCGGTCGGGGCCTGCTGAAGACCCAGCAGATCAACGGCGAGGACTACCCGCCGTACTACTACGCTCCCGCCGGCGCGGACGGCGAGTTCGTGGCCAAGCCCGAGTTCGACGAGCTCCCGCCTCCGCTCCTGCTCGGGACGATGGACTTCGAGCAGAAGCGGACCCTGTTCGCGATGGGCACCGATACGCGCAACATCGGCTTCATGTCCCTCAACGTGCTCTTCCTGCGCGAGCACAACCGGATCGCCCGCCGGCTGGGCGAGGAGTACCCGTCGTGGGACGACGACCGCGTGTTCGAGACGGCGCGCAACGTCCTGACGGTCCTGGTACTCAAGATCACGATCGAGGAGTACATCAACCACATCAACCCCAACTGCTTTGAGTTTCGCCTCATCCCCGGCAGCTTCCCGAACGAGCCGTGGTATCGCCCCAACTGGGTGGCGATCGAGTTCAACCTGCTCTACCGCTGGCACTGCCTCGTGCCGTCGATCTTCCAGCTCGGCGGCAAGCAGCTCGAGCTGCGGCAGTTGCTGTCGGACACCTCGGTGCTGACGTCCGTCGGCCTCGGCTCGCTGCTGACCGCTGCGTCCAATCAGCCCGCGGGGCGGATGTGCCTGTTCAACACCGACAAGCTCCTCGTCGACGTCGCCGAGATCGCGAGCATCGAGCAGGCCCGCAACGCGGACTTGGCCTCCTACAACGACTACCGGCGGCTCTGTCGCCACCCGCCGGTGGCCTCGTTCGCCGAGATTTCCTCCGACCCCCGGATCCAGCAGCACCTCGCCGCGCTGTACCCCGGTGGTGTCGAGGACGTCGAGTTCTACGTCGGGCTGTTCGCCGAGGATCTCGGCCCCAACGACGTGCTGCCACCGCTCGTGATGACGATGGTCGCGTTCGACGCCTTCTCACAAGCATTGACGAACCCGCTGCTCTGCCCGCGGGTCTTCAACGAGGAGACGTTCTCGGCCGTCGGCATGAGCATCATCGACGGCACGACGTGCATCTCGGACATCGTGCAACGCAACGTCCCGCAGCGGTCCGAGCCGCACTTCGTGAGCATGACGCGCCGTGGCTACAAGCGGGTGTAGACGGTGGGCGTCGCGCGGCGGCGACCGTCCGGCGTCAGCCGACCGGATCGGACCCGTCGCCCGGCCCCTCGCCCGGCGCACCGCCGGCGGCGAGCCACTCGGGAACCGTCAGCGTGCCGTCGGGCGTCATCCCGTCCGGCGGCCAGCGCTGGGGGAACGGCGGGCGCTTCCAGACCCACTGCTCGCCGGCGTAGGCGTAGTGGAAGCGGATCGACTTCAGCAGCTGCTTGCGGTGCTCGGGGCAGGCGTAGCGGCGTGGGCCTAGCAGGCCGCCGGCGTGCCAGACGAGCCACTTGCCGGGCATCGCGTCGATCAGCTCGCCGAAGAGGTCCTCCCGCGTGGACGCCCCGATCGCGTCGCGCGTCGCGTCGTCGGGCAGGCATCCGCAGATGTCGCATTGGAACCAGTAGCGCACGGGCATCGCTGAAGCGTAGGCCCGATCGGCCGGCGGCGCCAGTGCTCCTGCGACACGATCCGGCGCGCGTTCGCGATCTCCCTGCTCAGGCGCGCTTGTGCGGCGCC
>JAWVGK010000363.1:0-3643 GCA_033855155.1 Solirubrobacteraceae bacterium
GACGCCCGGCCCGGTGCTCGTGGACGTCCGCGTCACGCGCGAGGAGAACACGTACCCGATGATCCCCGCCGGCCAGGCCGCGCGGGACATGGTGGGCTGAGTCATGGGCGAGCCAGGAACCAAGGAGCTGCTGTCGCTCGAGGAGCTCGAGGCCTCCGGTGGCATGCACACCGGCCGCAAGCACGTCCTGTCGATCTTGGTCGAGAACAAGCCGGGCGTGCTCGCGCGCGTGGCCGGCCTGTTCGCGCGTCGCGGGTTCAACATCACGACATTGGCCGTTGGGCCGACGGATGACCCGACCACCTCACGAATCACGCTGACGCTGGACGGCGCGCTGCACCCGATCGACCAGGTCACCAAGCAGCTGCACAAGCTGGTCAACGTCCTGAAGATCCGCGATCTCGAGCCGAAGGACACCGTGGCTCGCGAGCTGGCGCTGTTCAAGCTGGCGGCGGACGGCGCGCAGCGCGCGGAGGTCATGCAGATCTGCGAGATCTTCCGTGGCAAGGTCGTCGACGTCACGCGCCGCTCGGTGATCCTCGAGATCACCGGCACGACCGACAAGATCGTGGCTTTTGAGCGGATGGTGCGCCCGTTCGGCCTGATCGAGATGATGCGCACCGGCGAGATCGCGATCTCCCGCGGGCGCGGCGAGACCTGACGCGCGCGGCGCGGCGTTCCGACACCCGTTTGAGTCGACGACCGCGTCGTGTAACGTTCCCTGCGATGAAGCTCCTGGCGAATCTCGACCCCTCGGTCAAGCCGCAGATCGTCTTCGGGTCGCTGGACGAGAAGCCCACGGGCTTCGCGGAGATCGATCAGCAGGCGTTCGCGGACTTCGTCAAGGGCATGGTCGACGGCGAGTCCGTTGAGCGTGACGTCGACAGGTCGGCCGCGTAGGGCTCATCGCCCGCAGTCGGCGTCTGGCTTCTCGACGGATATCTCTACCGGCTCGCGCTGAAGCGCAGCGCGGACCCTCCACACGTCGGTGGGCACGAAGAAGCACTGCTTCGGATAGGCGGCGCCCGTGGTGACCGCGGCCATAGACGTCGGCAGCTCGAACGTCCGGACGATCTTCGAGCCATCGACGAGGACGATCAGCGCGCGGTCCGCGGGGACCCTCGCCGGGACGTGATGGCCGGCTTCGATGCCGGCCGCCGCCCGTCGCTCGCCGACGGCCTTGAACACCATGTGGGCGGAGGTCTTCGGGTTGAATACATACATTCGCGTCCAGGGGATCCTGGCGAACTTCGAGAGCGTGACCTTGCGGTACTTCGAGTCGTCGTGATCCGCCGCGCGCGCGATCTCGGCCTTCAAACGGCCCTCGACACTGAGCTCGTGGGGTCCGTACACGAAGAGGCTGGTCACGACGGAGATCACCCCCACAGCGAGGCCGGCAGCACACACCGCGAGCCGCGGGTTCTTCGCGGGCAGGCTTCCCAGACGGGAGGCGGGGGCGTCGCCGGGCGCGTCGCCCACCGTCTGCCCCTTCTCGGGCCTTGCCTTCTTGACACCACGAAGCAGCTCGGTCAGGAACGGGCGGTAGCTCGCCACCACCGCCAGCAGCGCGATGGCGCTCGACGCGACGAGCGGGAACCAGAGGAATCGCCGCTTGACGGGATCGATGTCGAGGATCAGCAGCCCGCCTGCCAGGAACACGCACATCGCGGACACGGCGACCACGACGCGGACGCCGCTGAAGTACCTCGAGGCGATCGGATGCTCGCCCGCCCTGACGACGAACAGGCTCAGCAGACCGGGGACGAACAGCAGCAGCGCTGCGGAGCTCTCGACGTCGCGGCGCAGGTCTTCGAGCCGCCAGAGGCCGACGCCGAGCAGGAGAGTGCACAGCGCGCACGCGAACAGGGCCACGATGAGGAACCCTTTGCTGGTGGGGCGCAGGGCGACATGCGCGGACGCATTGGACCGGGTGGCCGCGGAGTCCGGTGGCAGCGAGCGCATCGCCAGCCGCAGGTGTGCGGGGTCCCCCTCGTCGCAATCGACGTAGCTGCCGGACGCGGCGAGCCCGCTCCATTCGAGGCTGACGTCGTCGCTGGGGGAGGTCGTCTCGATGCGGTAGTAGCGCGTCCTGGAAGCGCCGTGAACGGGCAGCTGCAGCTTGAGCTCGTTCATGCCATCCGCAGTCCCAGCCATTCGACGAAGGGCGGTTTGCCGGGTTCGCGCGATTCGATCCACGTGAGCTTGAGCGTGCTGCGGCCGCGAACCGGAGCGGGCAGCACCGCGGTGATCATGATGCGGCTGTCGAGCTCCCTGAGGACCGTCGCGAGGCCGATGTCCCGGTTCTGTGAGTCGCGATGCGTCATGATCACGCAACGCTGAAAGACCTCCTCGTCGCCGGTGCAGCTCAGAGACTCCGCTGCCGCCGCTTCGAAGCTCTTCATCGCTGCGATCCGCGCGGGCGCCCGCTGGACGTCGCTCGGGTCGGTGTCGCTGGCGATCGAGGCCAGTTGCGCGGCGACCGTGGGAAGCAGAGCCGCGCAACCCGGGCGCTGAGATCGCTGGCGCTCGTCGGCGAGCAGCTTCTCGGCGTAGACCTGCAGGGCGCGCGCCATGGCCGGCCCGATCTCGTCGGGCGTCGCACGAGCAACCGTGCAGCCGGCACCGTCGATCATGTCCAGCGAGCGAAGCTTCGTCCCTCGCTCGCCCACCGGCGCCAATGGAATGAGCGTCAGGTCGTCGGTGGAGATGCCCCAGACTTCCGGCGGCACCTCATAGTCCAGGTGGACCTGCCAGCGCAGGAGGTTCTCGTCAAGCAGCTCGATCCGGTCGGTGCGGCGGTGGACCCAGCATTCGGACGCGGCCTTCTCGCCTCGGGGTTCGACCTGCGTGATCAGCAGCCCCAAGAGGGCGAGCGCCCGGTCCTCCTCCTGGGCGAGCTCCCGGTCCTCCGCCTCCTGGGCGAGGGCCCGGATCTCATCCTCCTCGCTGCCAGGTGCGGCGCCGCCTGTGCCGATCGTGGTCATCGTTGCGCAACGTAGTCGACGAGGTGCGGCGCCTGCGACCGTTCCCGGGGCCGGCGCGGCCCGGATCTAGACTGTCGGCGAGCATGGCCTCGACGCGCACGACCACCGGCGGGCAGCCGATCGCGCTGTTGCCCGCCGACGTCGGGCGCCTGCGCGAGCGCATCGACAAGGCGATCCGGCGCGCGCGTCGTCGCGGCGGCCACGACGGGGTCCTCGCCGGACTGACGATCCCGCTCGCGCGCGACGTCGACCCGTCCGCCGTCGCGCTGCTGTGCCGCCGGCCGGGCGAGCCGTGGTTCTGCAGCGAGCAGCCCGAGCGCGACGGCGCCGCGATCGCCGCGCTCGGCTGCGTCGTCGCGCTGGAGGCGCGCGGGCCGCGGCGCTTCGACGAGCTCGCGACGCGCTGGCGTGCGCTCGCGCGCGAGGCGCACTGCGACCCGCCCGACGGCCCGCGCGGCGCGGGCCTGATCGCCTGCGGCGGCTTCGCGTTCGCGCCCGACGGCGGCGCGAGCCCGCACTGGTCGGCGTTCGCACCGGCGTCGCTGCACGTGCCCGAGGCCGCGCTCGCGCGCCGCGGGGAGGAGGTGCTGCTGACGGTCGCCGCGCTTGCGACGCCCGACGACACGACCGACGGGCTGCTCGCGCGCGTCGAGCGCCGC
>JAWVGK010000364.1:0-2907 GCA_033855155.1 Solirubrobacteraceae bacterium
GCCGAGCTTCATGGAGAGGACGCGCAACCCGGCCGACGAGCGAGACCTCGTGGGGATAGCCCGCCCGGTGCGCTGGGGCGTGCTGTCGACGGCGCGCATCGGCGCGGCGCTCGTCGCCGGCGCGCGCCAGACGGTCGCTGCCGAGGTCGTCGCGGTCGCCAGCCGCAGCGCGGCATCGGCGCTGGCGTTCGCGCGGCTGCACGGCATCGCGCGCGCGCACGGCTGCTACGAGGATCTGCTGGCCGATCCGCGGGTCGAGGCCGTCTACGTCCCGCTGCCCAACGCCATGCACGTCGACTGGACCATGCGCGCCCTGCGCGCGGGCAAGCACGTCCTCTGCGAGAAGCCGATGGACCGCCGGCCCGCGCGCGTCGCGGAGGCCTTCGACGTCGCCGAGGCCGCCGGCCTCGTGCTCGCCGAGGCGTTCATGTGGCGCCACAACCCGCAGACGGCGGGCGTGCGCGAGCTGCTCGACGACGGCGCGATCGGCGACGTGCGGCTCGTGCGCGCGAGCTTCTCGTTCGCGCTCGCGGGCGACGCCGACGTGCGCCTGGATCCGGCGCTGGACGGCGGCGCGCTGATGGACGTCGGCTGCTACTGCGTCAGCGCCGCCCGGCTGGTCGCGGGCGAGCCGCTCGGCGTCTGCGCGCAGGCCGTGATGGCGTCGGGCGTCGACATGCGCATGACGGGACTGCTGCGCTTCGACGGCGACGTGCTGGCGACGATCGACTGCGGCTTCGACCTGCCCGCCCGCGACGAGCTGGAGATCGCCGGCTCGGAGGGGCGCATCCTGCTCGACGACCCGTGGCACTGCCGGCGGCCGCGGATCGTGCTCGAGCGCGGCATCGAGCGCGAGGTCTTCAAGCTGCGCCCGGTCGACAGCTACCGGCTCGAGCTCGAGGACATGTCGGCGGCGATCCGCGGCGAGCGCGCGCCGCTACTCGGGCGCGCCGACGCGCTCGGCCAGGCGCGCACGATCGAGGCGCTGTATCGCTCGGCCGCCGAGGGCCGCGCGGTGACGCTCGGCTGAGCCGAGGCGCTTGCGAGGCGGCCGCCGGCCCCTCGGCCGCCGAGGGCCGCGTGACGCTCGCCTGACGCGGGCGCTTGCGAGGCGGCCTCCGCCCCTCGGCCGCCGAGGCCCGCGTGACGCTCGGCTGAGCCGCGGGCGCCTACGGGGCGGCCGCCGACCGCGCCGCCGGTCGTGTCCTACGCTGGAACGCATGAGCCTGCCGATCTCGGTCCTCGACCTCGCGCCGGTCGCCGCCGGACGGTCGGCCGCCGACGCGCTCGCCGGTACGGCGGCCGTCGCGCGACGCGCCGACGAGCTCGGCTACAAGCGCTTCTGGGTCGCCGAGCACCACAACATCCCGTCGGTCGCGTCGACCGCGCCCGAGACGCTGATCGCGCACCTCGCCGCGAGCACCGAGCGCATCCGCGTCGGCTCGGGTGGCGTGATGCTGCCCAACCACGCGCCGCTCGCCGTCGCCGAGCGCTTCGCGATGCTCGAGGCGCTGCACCCGGGCCGCGTCGACCTCGGCCTCGGGCGCGCGCCGGGCACCGACCAGCGCACGGCGATGGTGCTGCGCAGCGGCGACCCCAGCCGCTTCCCGGAGCAGTTCGCCGAGCTGCGCGGCTACCTCGGCGACGGCCACCACGACATCCACGCGATCAGCGGCGAGCACACCGTGCCCGAGCTGTGGATGCTCGGCTCGACCGACGGCGGCGCGCGAATCGCCGGCGCGCTCGGGATCCCGTTCGTCTTCGCACACCACTTCCACCCGCACTTCACCGAGCCGGCGCTCGAGCTCTACCGCGAGCTGTTCGTGGCCTCGGACCTCGCCGAGCGCCCGCGCACGATCGTCGCCGCCGCGGTCGTCGTCGGCGACGACGACGAGCACGCCGCGCGGCTCGCGCTGCCCGGCGGCGTGTCGATGCTGTGGCTGCGCCAGGGCCGGCCGCGGCCGCTGCCGTCCGTCGAGGACGCCGAGCGCCTCGTGCAGCGCCTCTCGCCGGCCGAGCGCGACGTCGTCGACGAGACGATCGCGCGCGCGATCGTCGGCGGGCCGCAGACCGTCCACTCGCGGCTGCTGGACCTCGTCGAGCGGACCGCAACCGACGAGCTCATGATCACCTCGCACGTCGCCGATCCCGAGGCCCGCGCGCGCGGCCTCGAGCACGTCGCGGCCGCGTTCGAGCTGGCGCCGCAGCCGGTCGGCTGACCGGCGCGAGCTACTTGCCGTTGCCCGGCTCGCCGCCGAGCGCGACGGTCGCGCGCGCCATCGTCAGATGGAAGAGGATCAGCAGCTGCACGAGCGCCAGCGACTCGGAGCGATGCACGTCGGTGCCGACCGTGAATTCGCCGAGCGCGTCGGAGCGCAGGTGGCTGGCGAAGTGCATCCGGTCCCAGATCGCCTCCTCGATCTCGGCGGCGCGCTCGCGCTCCAGATCGCCGGGGATGTGCAGGACGCGCTCGCCGTGGCGCTCCTCCATCCTGAACGCCGCGCCGTTGTCGTCGACGAACGGCGACAGGTCGGGGTGCGGCAGCGAGTCGCGCAGCGTCAGGACCGCGTCGAGCACGAACGGGTCGTCGGCGTTGGGCTGGCGGCAGACGACCATGTCGGCGTGCACGCGCTGCGGGCGGATGTACGCGGCCGAGTCGGGCTCGCGGCGATCGAGGTCGTCGAGCACCTGGTCGGTCGTGTAGCCGCGCCGCGAGCAGTCGCGGTCGACCTTCCACTGGCGCCGCAGCGACTCCGGCGGGTCGAGGTAGACGCGCACGTCGTAGTTCTCGCGCATGTCCTCGGTGTAGTAGCCGAGCAGCCCCTCGACGACGGCGAACGCGTCGGGCTCGACGTAGACGAGCGGCCCGAACGTCCCGTCGCGGTGCTGGTAGACCGGCTTGAGGAT
>JAWVGK010000365.1:0-3129 GCA_033855155.1 Solirubrobacteraceae bacterium
ACGTTGAGGCCGTGGCGCACCGTGCGCAGCTGCGTGCGGTAGGCGACGCAGCCGTCGCAGTCGCGCAGGTGCCGGCGAGCGAGGCCGCTCGCGCGCACGCCCCGGTCGAACGCGTCGGCGAGGTCGAGGCGGATCTCCGAGCACGCGGTGTCGCGCGCCTCGACGGCCTCGACGAGCCCGATGCGCGCGCGCACGAGCAGCGACTTGACGGCCTGCAGCGAGACGCCGAGCGCCTCGGCGAGCTCGGCGTAGCTCAGGCCGTCCATCTCGCGCATGAGCAGTGCCGAGCGCTGCTGCTCGGGCAGGCGGCGCACGTCGGCGACGAGCTGGCGCAGGTCCTCGCGGCGCACGGCCTCGTCCATCGGGTCGCGCAGGGGCTTGCGGGAGGTGTCGAAGAGGTCGGCCGCCTGCGCCGTGGGGCGGCGCAGGTGATCGATGCAGCGGTTGTGCGCGACGCGGTACAGCCACGCGCGCAGCGACAGCGGGCGGTCGTTGGAGCGCAACGAGGAGTAGGCGCGCAGGAAGACGTCCTGCAGCGCGTCTTCGGCGTCCTGGCGCGAGCCGCCGAGCATCTGGCGCGAGTACGCGAACAGCCGCTGGCGGTAGCGATCGTGGATGACGCCGAAGGCGGCTTCGTTGCCGGCGCGGAAGAGGGCGACCAGCTGCTCGTCGGATCGCAGCCGCAGAAGGGGCGCCGTGACCGAGATCCGGTTGATTGCGGCGGGTGCTCGAAGTGCTCCGGCCTCCATGTGTTCTTCGGCCACTGTAACCGTCTCTGTGGCTGGAAGTTGTGCGAGCGTTAGATACGCAGTGTGCGTTGCATCACAGTGAGTCGTGGCTGCGCAGCAGCGATGCGACGACGACGAGCCCGATCCCGGCGCCTTCGACGAGCCCCGGGACCTGCCCGAGGATCAGCGCGCCGACGATCGCGGCGGTCGCCGGCAGCAGCGCGAGCAGCAGCGCGAAGCGCGCTCGCGGCAGCCGTCGCATCGCGATCTGCTCGAGCGCGTAGGGCACGACGCTCGAAGCGACGCCGACGGCCAGGCAGGCGGCGAGCAGCGGCGCGCTGACGAGCGCGGGCACCGCGCTGGAGACGAGGATCGGCGCGAAGCCGGCGGCCCCGATCGCCATCCCGAGCGCGAGCCCGTCCTGCGGGCGGATCGCGGCGTCGGCGGCGATGCGATGGCCGAGCACGATGTAGCCGGCCCACGCGACGCCGGCCGCGACGGCGAACGCGAGCCCGTCGGGGCTGCCGGCGAGGTGCACGTCGGCGAGCGCCAGCACGCCCGCGATCGCCAGCGCGAGCGCGCCGGCGTCGCTGCGCGTGCGCGAGCCGAGCGCGGCGACGGCGATCGGCCCGCAGAACTCGATCGCGACGGCGGTGCCGAGCGGCAGGCGGTCGATCGCGAGATAGAACGTGACGTTCATCGCGGCGAGGGTCACGCCGAAGGCCGTCACGAGGCGCAGCCGCCCCGCCGTCCAGCGCGTGCGCCAGGGCCGCCGCCAGGCGAGCAGCACCGCCGCCGACGAGACGACGCGCAGCCACGCGACGCCGGCCGCCGGGACCGACGCGAACAGCAGCACGGCGAGCGCGGCGCCGACGTACTGCGAGATCGCACCGAGCACGAACAGCGCCTGCGGCGGCAGGCGCTGCGTCGTCGCGGTGGCGGGCGCGGCGCGAAGCATCGGCCAAGGCTAGGCCGCGCCGGCACACGATCTCCACACAACCCCCAACCGATGAGCACCCGGGCCGCCTAGCATCCGCTGTCGTGGAGGGGGAACGGCCGGCGACCATCGTCATCGTGGAGGACGAGACCGCGATCGCGGCGGCGCTCGCCGCGCGGCTGCGCGCCGAGGGCTTCGCGGTCGAGGTCGCGCACGACGGGCTGCACGGGGTCGAGCTGTGCGAGCGCCTGCGACCCGACCTCGTCGTGCTCGACGTCATGCTGCCGGGCATCGACGGCCACGAGGTCTGCCGCCGCATCCAGCGCGAGCGCCCGGTGCCGGTGCTGATGCTGACCGCGCTGGACGCCGAGACCGACCTCGTCGTCGGGCTCGGGGTCGGCGCCGACGACTACCTGACCAAGCCCTTCAGCCAGCGCGAGCTCGTCGCCCGCGTGCGCGCGCTGCTGCGCCGCTCGCGGCGATCGGCCGAGCCCGCCTCCAAGCCGATCGCCGCCGGCCCGATCACGATCGATCCCGAGCGCCGCGAGGTGCGCCGCGACGGGCGCCTCGTGCACCTCACGCCGACGGAGTTCGACCTCGTGCACCGGCTCGCGCTGCGCCCCGGCGTCGTCTTCACCCGCGAGCAGCTGCTCGAGGAGGTGTGGGGCTACATCGACGGCTCGACCGGCGGGCGCACGGTCGACTCGCACGTCGCGGCGGTGCGGCGCAAGCTCGGCTCCGACGTCCTGCGCACGGTGCAGGGCATCGGCTACGCGTTCGCGCGCCCCGCGCCGCGCGCATGAGACCGCTGCAGTCGCTGCCGTCGCTGAAGCTCAAGCTCGGGATCGTCATCGTCGCGGCCGTCTGGATCACGGCCGTCGCGACGATCGTCGCCGTGCGCTGGCTCGGGCTGCCGTCGATCGTCGGCGCGGCCGCGGGGATCGCGGTCGCGCTGGGCTGCGTGCAGCTGCTCGCGCGCGGCACGACCAAGCCGCTGCGCGAGATGGCCGCCGTCGCGAGCGCGATGGCGCGCGGCGAGCACGGCCGCCAGGTCGCGGTCACCTCGACCGACGAGGTCGGCGAGCTCGCGCGCGCGTTCAACCGCATGACCGCCGAGCTGGCCGAGACCGACCGCCTGCGCCGCGATCTCGTCGCGAACGTCTCGCACGAGCTGCGCACGCCGCTGGGCGCGCTGCAGGCGGTGCTCGAGAACGTCGTCGACGGCGTCTCCGAGCCCGATCCCGAGACGCTGCGCACGATGCTCGAGCAGACGCGCCGGCTCGGGCGGCTGGTCTCGCAGCTGCTCGACCTGTCGCGCCTGGAGGCCGGCGACCAGCCGTTCGACATCCGCCCGTTCGAGGTCTGCGACGTGCTCGAGGGCGCTGCTCGCGAGGCGCGCCTGCACGCGCCCGAGGACGTCGTCTTCTCGATCGACGCGCCCGCCGGGTTGCGCGCGGCCGGCGA
>JAWVGK010000366.1:0-7224 GCA_033855155.1 Solirubrobacteraceae bacterium
CGCAGCTCGAGCACCGGCTCGTTGGCGAACGGCGCGAGCGTCATGCGGGCGGCGCCAGCAGCTGCTCGAGCGGCACGCCGGTCGCCTGGTCGTGGAGGAAGCTCTCGTTGGCGGTGTTCTCGAGCAGCCGGCGCACGAGGTAGGCCATGCCCGCGACGAGGTCGCCGACGGGGCAGTAGGAGCGCACGCGCATGCCGCAGGCGGCGAGCGCGTGGCCGAGGTCGTCGCCGAGGCCGCGCAGGACCTGCAGCTCGACGTCGCCGTCGCCGCCGCCGAGCAGGCGGTTGCAGGCGACCGCGTGCGACACCGAGCGCAGGTTGTGCGACGCGATCGCGACGCGCAGCTGCGGGCGGGCCCGCAGCAGCCGCAGCGTCAGCGCCTCGAAGTTCGCGTCGCAGTCGGCCTTGCGCTCGAACACCGGCACGCTCCAGCCGTGCTGGCGCGCCTCGACGACCTCGTGGTCCCAGTAGGCGCCCTTGACGAGGCGCACGACGAGCGGCACGCCGTCGCGCGGCGTCTCACGTGCCCAGTCGAGCACGCGGTCGAGCGTCTCGGGCGAATCGCGCAGGTAGGCCTGCAGGACGATCCCGGCGCTCGGGCCGGATGCGAACTCCTCCTGCGAGAGCAGCTCGAGGACGAGCTCGAGCACCGCCTCGCGCGAGTCCAGCGACTCCATGTCGATGTGCAGGTGCGCGCCGAGCTGGTCGGCGCGGCGCAGCAGCTCGCGCAGCCGCGGCGCGGCGTCGCGCTTGCCGCGCTCGGGCGCCTCGGGGCGCAGCAGCGGCGTCAGCGCCGAGACCTTGACGGAGAGGTTCGCGCGCGGCAGGCGCCCGATCGCGTCGTGCTCGAGGCGCTCGTCGGACTTCATCGCCTCGTACGCGGGCGCGAGCGTGTCGAGCGCCGCGGCGCAGCGCGCGGCGTAGCGGTCGGCCTCGGCGGCGGTGACGGTCGCCTCGCCGAGCAGGTCGACGGACGACGCGATGCCCTGGCGCCACAGCGCGCGGAGCGTCGGCAGCGCGCCGGCGGGGTCGGCGCCGACGATGAAGCGGTGGGCCATGTGGCGCACGCCGGCCGCGCCCGCGGCGCCGAGCGCTGCGCGCCCGGCCTTCGTGTTGCCGATCCGCATCGCTGCGCTCAGCGACGGCGGCTGCTCGTGGACCTGCTCGAGAAAGCCCGTCAGGTGCGTCGCGAGGTCGTCGACCGAGCGGCACGCCGGCACGACGTCGACGAACCGAAACAGCGCCGCGCGCAGCTCGGCGTCCTGCGAGGCGAGGTCCATCGCGCGCTCGTCGAGGACCTTGATCGGATGGCGCCGGCGCGACGGGAATGCGTCCGCGAGCTGTGCTCCGACGCGCTGGATCTCGTGCTCGAGCGCCTGCTCTTCCACCCGTCAGCCGGGGTCGACGGGCTCGACCGGGGGCGCGAGCTCGGGCACCGTCGAGGTGTCCGGCGCCGGTATCTCCTCGGCGCCGGTGGCGCCGTTGTCGGCGTTGATCTTCGGGGAGCCGGACCGGCCCTTGCCGGTCGGCTTGGACTTCTTCGCGGCCGGCGGAGGTGGTGGGGGTGGCGGCGGCGGTGGTGGCGGAGGCGCGCTCGCGCGGGTTGCCGCCGGCGCCGCGGTGGCGGCCGCGGGCGGGGTAGCGGCGGCGGACGCGGACGCCCGCGCCGGCCGCGGCTTGCGCTTGGCGGCGCGGGCGCGCGCCTTCGCGCGCTCGACGTCGGCCGCGGTGGCGTCGCGCGCGCCGGGGACGACGACGACCGGCGGCTCCTTCCCGGTCGCTGGCTCGTTCGTGTTCGGGGGTGCGAAGCTCTGCGGCGTCGACGCCGGCTCGCTGCCGAAGACGCCGGCGATCGCCAGCGCCGCGAGGATCGCGAGCAGCACGAGCACGATCGGCAGCACGACCGCGAGGCGCGGCGCGCCGCGTCCACCGAACGACGAGGTGCCCGTGCGGCGCGGCCGCGAGAGGTGCGGGCCGGCGGTGCCCCGCGAAGCGGCGGCGGGTGCGGGGCGAGCGCCGCCCGCTGCGGAGGCGCGGCCTCCGATGCGGATCGTGCGCCGCGCCCCGCCGCCGGCGCCCGCTGCGGAGGAGCGGCCTCCGATGCGGATCGTGCGCCGCGCCCCGCCGCTCGTGGCGCCTGTTCCGGCGGCGCCCGTTCCGGCGGCGCTGTCTCCGATGCGGATCGTGCGCCGCGGTCGCGGCTCGGCCGCGCCCTCGGCGCCGATCGCATCCGGCGGGCGGTCCGTCCGCGTGGCGGCCGCCGCCGCGGACGGCGACGATCCCGCGTCTGCCTGCGCCGCGGCGCCGCCGAAGCCCAGCGCGCCGAGGACCGCGGGGCGCCGCCGCGACCGCTCGCCGCGCGAGCGCGGCGGCTCCTCGGCGGGCTCCTCGGCGGGGGCGAGGTCGGCCGCCGGCATCTCGAAGACCGCGGTCGGCTGGTCGAGCGACTCGGATTCGTGTGGCGCCGGGTGCTCGTCGGGCGGGCCGGCGAGGGTGCCGTGGCCGTTGAGCGACGCCGCATCCTGCTGCGCGGGGACGTCGTCGGTCGCGCCGCGGACCGCGGCCGCCGCCGTCATCGCGGCGACGATCGCCGCCGCGGTGTCCGGCTCGAGCGGCGTGCGGGGCGGGTCGAGGTACGCGCGGTCGGCGGCCTCGAAGCGCGCGACCGGCGCGCGGCACGTCCAGCAGCCGCCGAGATGCTCCTCGAGGAAGTCGTGGTCGGCGAGCGAGATGCTGCGGTCCGCGCGGGCCGCCAGCAGCGCGGGCACGCGCGAGCAGGGCGCGGGCAGGTCGGCGCCCGCGTAGCGCGCGGCGGCATGGCGGGTGGCGGCGATGAGCAGCGCCTCGGGCTTGACGTTCGACAGGTCGCCGTTCGCGACGACGCCCGCGCGGAAGCTGCCGAACGCGTCGGCCGCGGCGGCGGCGCCGGCCGGCCCGCGGCCGGCGACGACCTCGCAGTAGGCGAGCACGGCGGGTCCCCGCGCCTCGCACACCGCCTCGAGCGCCCCCGGATCCCCGTCGCGCACCCCCGTGGGTGTCACGGCAGATGCAGCCACTCGTGCAGGCTACCGCCAGACGGCGCTCGGCGAACGCCCAAAGTGGTAGATCAGACTTCTTCGCGCCCGATCCGGCGCGATGTACCCCGGGATCGGCGCCCGCGGAGGCCGCCGCGCCGGGTCGCACCGTTACAGTCGGCGCCCGATGAGGCTGCTCTTCGTGCTCGACCAGTGGCCCGAGCTGTCGGAGACGTTCGTCGTCAACGAGCTCGAGGCGCTGCGTCGCATGGGCCACGACGTGCGCGTCCAGGCGGCGCAGGTCGCGCCGCATCCCAATTCCGAGGCGCCCCGCGACGTCGACGTGACGCTGCTCGGCACGGGCTCGTGGCGCGAGCTGGCGTGGCTCGTCGCGCACCGGCCGCGCGCGTGCGCGATCGACCTCGCCGGCCGGCGGCGCTGGCGCCGCGAGGAGTGGGCACGGCCGTTGCGCGCGCTCGCCGGTCCCGCGCGGCGCGTCCTCGGCGGCGCCGACGAGCACCTGCACGCGCACTTCGCCAGCGGTGCGGCGCTCGACGCCCTGCGGCTGTCGGCGCTCACGGGCCGCCCGTACAGCGTCACCGCGCACGCCTACGACATCTTCGCCTCGCCGCGCAACCTGCGCGAGAAGCTCGAACGTGCGGCGGCGGTCTTCACGGGCTGCAAGTACAACCTTGTGCGCCTGCGCGCGCTCGCTCCCGCCGCGAACGTCCACGAGGTCGTCATGGGCGTCGACGCGCGCGCGTTCGTGCGCGGCGCGCCGCTGCCCGGCGGGCGGACGGTGCTCGCGGTCGGGCGGCTCGTCGAGAAGAAGGGCTTCGACGTGCTCGTCGACGCCGCCGCGCTCGTCCCCGGCGTGCGCGTGCGGATCCTCGGCGACGGCCCGCTGCACGGCGAGCTGTCGCGGCGCATCGAGGCGGCGGGCGCGCCCGTCGAGCTGCTCGGCAGCCGTCCGCCGGCGGAGGTGCTCGCCGCGATGCAGGACGCCGACGTGCTCGCGATGCCGTGCGTCGTCGCGCGCGACGGTGATCGCGACTCGATGCCGGTCGTCGTCAAGGAGGCGATGGCGATGGGGCTGCTCGTCGTCGCCAGCAGAGAGGTGGGGCTGCCCGAGTGCGTGCTCGCGCCGTGGGGCTTCCTCGCGCCGCCGGGCGACGCCGTCGCGCTCGCCGAGGCATTGCGCGCGGCGCTGGCGCTGTCGTCCGGCGAGCGCCGCGCGGCCGGCGAGGCGGCGCGCGCGTGGGTGCGCGAGCACGCCGATGTCGACCGCGAGACCGCCGCGATGGCGGCGGTCATCGCGACCGCGCGACCGTCGCGCGCCTCCTGAGCTCGCCGGCCGCCGGCACGAGCACGCGCAGCCGCGTGCTGAGCGCGACCGTGCGCCAGCCCGCGGCCATCGCCCAGCGCTGCTCGCGGGTCGGCTGCGGCGGGTAGAAGCCGCGGCCGACGACGAGCAGGTCATAGCGGCCGCGGCGCAGCGCCGCCTGGAAGCGGGCGCGCGTCGGGTAGCGGCGCAGGAAGCCGTCGAAGTAGCCGACGTACTCGACCTCGTTGCCGATTCGCGTGCCGAAGCTCGGCCAGATCGGCGACAGGCCGCTGACCGACCAGTCGGCCGCCAGGCCGATGCGCCGGCCGGTCGGCGCGAGGCGCAGCAGGACGTCGATCGCCGGATCGGCGCCGCGGTAGCGCCCGACGTTGATGCGCTGCTCGACGTGGCGCGCGCCGGCGAGCACGAGCAGCGCGGCGGCGGTCGCCGCGGCGACGAGCACGGGCGGGCGCCCGCGGGCGAACCCCAGCGACCACACCGCCACGGCGAGCAGCACGAGCCCGATCGCCGACAGCACGACGTCGCGCGCGCCGCGCACCTCGTAGCCGCTGAGGGCGCCGGCGACCGCGCCCGCGGCGAGCGCCAGCGAGAACCCGAGCGCGGCGATTCGCGGCAGGCGCCCGATCGCCCACGCGACGACCGGCGCGGCGAGCAGCAGCGACGGGATCGCGTAGCGCGTGTTGACGCTCGCCAGCGACGGGTCGCCGGGGTTGCCGAGCGCGGTGCCGGGCAGGGCGGCGTAGACCGGCACGAGCGCGAGCGCCGCGACCGTCAGCAGCACGATCCGCCGATCGACGGGCCGGCGGTTGACGATCGCGGCCGCGATCAGCCCCGCGACGCAGACGAGCGCCATGACGCCGAGCCCGTCGAAGACCTCGCCGGCGAGCTGTCGCAGCACCGGCGGGTCGCCGAGGTAGTCGAGGATGCTGAAGCCGACGGCCTCGACGATGACGTCGCGCGGGGCATCGACGAGCGTCACGCCGAAGGCCGCGAGCTTCGCCGGAAAGAACGGATTGCCCGATTCGACGACGTTGCGCGCCATCCACGCGAGGTCGCCGGCGGCGGCGAGGCAGCCGAGCAGCACGCCGTCGCGCAGCGCGCGCGGCCTGGCGACGTCGCGCTGCAGCAGCCGCGCCGCGGTCCAGATCGCGACGAGCACCGCGACCGAGCTGATCCCGTACCACTTCGTCCCGAAGGCGATCGCGAGCGCGGTCGCGGCGAGCATCAGGTCCGAGCGCCGGCCGCTGCGCGCGTGGCGCAGGAGAAACAGCGCGCCGCACGTGAAGGTCGCCCACAGCAGCGAGTCCGGCAGCGCGCGCGGGATCGTCGCGAGGCCGACGATAGGCACCGACACGAGCGCCGCCGCCGCCAGCACCGACGCCGCCGCCGGCGCGCGCAGCTCGCGCGCGACGGCAAGCACGGCGACTGCCGTGACGCCGAGGTAGAAGACGATCGGCGCGCGGACGAGGAAGTCGTTGTGCCACGGCAGGACCGTGCTGAGCATCACGACGTCGCCGTTGTTGGGGTAGTTGCCGTGCGCGAGCAGCGGCACGAACTGATCGATCTGCCACATCGAGCCGGTCTGGATCCAGCGGCCGACGTTCGGCAGGTGAAACGTCAGCGGGTCGACGCCGACGATCTCGTTGGCGGCCCAGCGGCGCAGGTCGGCGACCGCCGCCGTCAGCGCGACCGCGGAGGCGAGCAGCGCGAGCGCCCATTCGGCGCGCCCGCTCGGCGGCACGGGCGCGCGCTCGTCGCCCGCCGCGGCGGGCGCCGTCGTCACGCGCGAGGCGAGCAGCACTGCGAGCGCGGTCGCGGCGAGTACCGTCGCCTCGCTGAGGATCCCGAGCGCCAACGGCAGGAGATGCACGGCGACGAGGATCGCGGTGCCGACGACGGTCGCCGCGAGCGTGCGCTCGAGGCGCCCGAGGTGGGGCAGCCGGCGGTGCACGACCAGCGCGGTCGCGGCGAGGACGCCGAGCGCCATCAGCGCGAACAGGGCGCTGCCGGTGAGGAAGTCCTCCAAGGGCATGACCGCCGCAGGCTAATGGGCCCCTCGGCGGGGGCGAGGGCGCGGCGCCGCGCCGGTCTCGGTGCAAGCCGCGGCCCAGGCAGAAGATCGCCCGCACGCGGGGCGAAGATCGGCGCGAATGCTCGCGCGCGCCGGCATCCTCGTGCTTCTCGCCGGCCTGCTGTGGGTGTCGCTGCCGGTCGCCGCCGCGCCGGCCGCCGGCCTTGCGGAGGTCGCCGCGTTGCAGGTCGCGCTGCGCTCGGCGGGCGTCTACGCCGGCGACGTCGACGGGATCCGCGGCCCAGGCACGGCCGCGGCGGTGCGCGAGCTCCAGCGCCGCGCCGGTGCCGGCGTCGACGGCGTCGTGGGCCCGCGGACGCTGCGCGCCCTCGGGCGCCTCGGGCGCCATGCCTACGGCAGCCGCGCGATCGGCGTCGGCAAGGTCGGCTGGGACGTGGCGGCATTGCAGTTCAAGCTGTCGACGCACGGCTTTCCGTCGGGGCCGGTCGATGGGGCGCTCGGCCCGCGGGGCGTGGGGGCGCTGACGCGGTTTCAGACCTGGGCGGGGCTGCTGGCGGACGGCGTCGCGGGCCCCGCGACCCTGCATGCGCTGCGGCCCGCGCCGGCGGGCTCGCCCGTGCGGTTGCTGTGGCCGGTACGGGCGCGGGTCGGCGGGGGTTTCGGCCCGCGCGCGAACGGCTTTCATGCGGGCATCGACCTGCCCGCGCCGGAGGGCACGCCCGTCACGGCGGCGGGCTTCGGCCGCGTCGTGATCTCGAGCTACGACGCTGGTTGGGGGAACTTCGTCGTCGTCGAGCACCGCTTCGGCCTGCGCTCGCTCTACGCCCACCTGTC
>JAWVGK010000367.1:0-4680 GCA_033855155.1 Solirubrobacteraceae bacterium
TGCGCGCCCGCATGACGAGCTCGAGCTCTGAAACGCCGAGGATCGGGTGCGGTGATGCGGTCGAGGCGACGACGACGTCCGCGCTCTCGAGCGCCGCAGGCAGCTCTTCGAGCGCCACGACCCCGCCGCCGAAACGGTCGGCCATCGCGCGGGCGCGGTCGGCGTGGCGGTTGGCGACGAAGATCGTCTCCACTCCGCGGTCGGCGAGCGCGCGGGCGGTCAGCTCGCTCGTCTCACCGGCGCCGATGATGACGACGTGGCGGTCGCTGACATCGCCGAGGGCGCGCATCGCGAGATCGACCGCGACGGACGAGATCGAGGCGCGGCCGAGCCCGATCGAGGTCTCCGAGCGCACGCGCTTGCCGGTCAGCAGCGCCGCGGTGAACAGCCGGTTCGTCAGCGGCCCGGTCGTCCCGGCCGCGAGCGCGACCTCGTAGGCGCGCTTGACCTGGCCCTGGATCTCGGCCTCGCCGACGATCATCGACTCCAGCCCGCTGCAGACGCGAAACAGCTGGCGCGCGGCGTCGCAGTTGCGCGGCGAGTAGATCCGCTCGGCGAGCTCGGTCGGGCGCACGTGCGCGCGCTGGGCGAGCAGCCCGAGCACGCCGCTCTCGGCGAGCACGGGATCGCCGACGACGAGCGTCAGCTCCGTGCGGTTGCAGGTCGAGATGACGACCGCCTCGTGGACCTCGGGATGCTCGTGGACGACCTGCAGGAACGGACGGATCGAGCTCTGCGTCAGGGCGAGGCGCTCGCGCAGCTGCACGGGAGCGGTCTTGTGCGAGATGCCGAGCGTGATCAGCTCCTCGCTCATGCGACCGGCTCCTTCGTGCGCTGCGACACGGCCTCGGCGGCGTCCGCGCGGCGGTCGACGGCGTCGGCGATCTCGACGACCTCGCGCTCGATGCGCCCGAGCTTGACGGCCATGATCGCGAGGTACGAGAGCACGAGGAAGAGGAAGATGAGGTACGCGGCGGCGACGTAGCCGTCTCCCGCGGCGATCGGCAGCGCGCCGGTCACAGCTGCGGCGCCGCGCTGCGGGCTCCGGTCGCGGCGCCGAAGTCGTCGTCGCCGGCGAGGCGCCGGCGCAGCGAACGCAGCTTCATCGTCGCGTTCTTCGACGCCATCTCGTACTTGCAGAGCGTCACGAACAGCAGCGCCATGCCGGTCAGCGAGACGAGGAACGTGACCGTGACGCTGCCGGGGCCGCTCGTCGTCATCGTGCCGGCCTGCGGGTGCGTGAGGTTCTGCGCCATGCGCACGGCGCCGAAGCACAGCGGCACGAACGCGCCCGCGGTGATCGCGAACACCGACGCGTAGCGCGACTGCTTCTCGGGGTCCTCGATCGAGAAGCGCAGCGGCTGGTAGGTCGCGTAGAGCAGGAAGACGATCAGGAAGACGACGAGCATCGGCTCGTCCCAGACCCACCAGTGACCCCACGACGCGCGCGCCCAGATCGAGCCCGTCAGCAGCACGCCGACGGCGAGCACGATCGACAGGTGGATCGCGACGTAGGAGCGCATGTCCCAGCGGCGGTCGCGCGTGCGCAGGTGCATGACGGCGCAGACCGCGCCGGCGACGAAGCCGCACAGCGCGACGATCGCCATCGGCACGTGGACGTAGAAGATCTTCTGGATGACGCCCTGGTCGGCGTCCGTCGGCGCGTAGAAGAACACGAGCGCGAACGCTGTCGTGAGGATGGCGACGGTGGCGATGGACAGGCCCCTGAGGCCCTTGCCGTAGACGATGGGTCAGTCCTCCAGCAGGAAGTCGAAGACCGCATAGGCGATCAGCGCGAAGAGCAGATCATAGAGCCCGAGCAGCGACAGCCAGTCGCCTGGGAGCGCCGCGGCGCCGCCTTGGCCCAGCAGCGGCGCGGTCGCGCGCGAGGCGCCGAGCACGACCGGCACGAGCATCGGCAGCGCGAGCAGCGGGACCATGAGATCGCGCGCGCGCGTCTGGATCGCCAGCGCGGCGACGAGCGTCCCGACGATCGCGATGCCGGCGTTGGCGGCGAGCAGCACGACGAGCAGGCCGGGCAGCGCCTGGCCGAGCGACGGCCCGAGCAGCAGCACCGCGAACGCCGGCACGGCGACGAGCTCGACGAGGCACAGGAAGCCGAACAGCGCGAGCGCCTTGGCGACGAACAGCGCCGTGCGGTCGACGGGCGCGAGCAGGAAGCCGTCGAAGCCGCCCTGCTCGTGCTCGGCGACGAACAGGCGGTTGATGCCGAGGATCGCCGCGAACAGCAGCGTCACCCACAGCACGCCGGCGGCGAGGTCGCCGTCGATCGTGTCGCGGTCCAGGCCGAAATGGAAGACGACGTACGTGGTGACGCTGAAGAGCACCATCGCCGGGATGGCCTCGCGCGTGCGCAGCTCGAGCGCGAGGTCCTTCGCCAGCAGCGCGGCGATCGTCTGCCTCATGCGTAGAGCGCGGCGATCTGCGCGGGCGTGACGTCGGCGACACGGGCGACGAGCTGCGCGCGGCTGCCCCGGAGGCCGAGCACCACGTCGGCGCCGACGAGTCCGCCGACGGGGTCGTGGCTCGTGACGATCCGCGTGCGCCCGCTGGCGGCGCCGATCAGGGGCTGGACCTGCGCGACGGCGACCGGGTCGAGGTTCGCCAGCGGCTCGTCGAGCAGCAGCAGCTCGGGCTCGTGCAGGACGGCGCGCGCGACGGCGAGGCGCTGGACCATCCCGCGCGACAGCTCGGCGACCGGGTCGCCGGCGCGGCCCTGCATCCCGACGGCCTCCAGCACGGCCTCGACGCGGGCTGGGTCGACGCCGTGCAGGCGCGCGTGGAAGCGCAGGTTCTCGCGCCCGCTGAGCTCGCGGTACAGCAGCGGCTCGTGGCCAAGGAATCCGATCCTCGCGCGCACGGCGTAGCCGTCGTCGGGCAGCTCGCGCCCGAGCACGCGCAGCTCGCCGGCGTGCGGGCGCAGCAGCGTCGCGAGCATCCGCAGCAGCGTCGTCTTGCCGGCGCCGTTGGGACCGAACACGACGAGCGTCTGCCCGACCGCCAGCTCGAGCGAGACGTCGCGCAGCGCGAGCCGCTCGCCGTAGCGGCGCCCGACGCCGCGCAGGCTGACGGCTGGGGTGAGGTCCGGCACGCCGTGGACGCTAGTCGGCGCGGGCGGGCGACGGGCGGCGGGCGCGCGGTGCAGCCTCCCCAGGATCTTGCATGCATCCCCGTGCCGAATCCGCCGCGGCACCGCCGTGGGCGACGGGCGGCGGCCGTCTCAGCCGCAGTCGCTGCCCGCGGGGCAGTCGTCGCGCAGCGACGACAGGTACGCGACGAGCGCGTCGAACCGACAGAAGCAGCTTGGCCGCGATCTCGCGGTTCGCCAGGCGGTCGGTGAGGAGCGCGGCGAATCTCGCGCTCGCGCTTGGTCGGCGCGGCGACGCCCGACTCGCCCGCGGTCGCCGGGCCATGCGGCCCGACGCGGGCGCCCCAGCGGCCGCAGCTCGCGGCGCGCCTCGTCGCGCGCGCACCGAGCCGAAGACGTGCAGCTCGCGCTCGTCCTCGCGCAGCTCGGCGATCGCCACGGCGCGCTCGCCGCCGGCTACCGGCGATCTGGTGAGGCGCACCGTTCAGGCGGCCACGAGCACGCGGCCGCGCTCGCTGCGCAGCCCGCGCTCGGCGAGCTGCTCGCGCAGGCGCAGCAGCGCGAGGTCCTTGGCCTTCGCCTCGAGCATGACGTCGAAGTCGCGGCCGGCCGGCGCATCGCGCAGCAGCGCCTCGAAGCCGATCGGGTCGATCAGGTCGGCGTGCGCGCGCAGCTGCGGCAGCACGAGCCGGCGCTCGACCCGCCGCCCGACGCGCACGCGCCGCTGCTCGACGTCCAGCCGCGGCGAGGAGGCGTGGATCTTCGGCGTCTGCCCCGCCGGCCACGTGTCGAGCGCCGCCGCCAGCGCGTCGCGGTCGGAGATCCGGGCGGGGTCGTGGCAGCGGTGGTGCAGGACGTCCCAGACGACGCGGATGCCGGCGCGCTCGGCGAGCGCGAGCACGTCGACGAGCGCGAAGCTGCGGTCGTCGTTCTCGACGACCAGCCGCGCCCGGGCGCGCTCGGACAGCAGCTCGTAGCCGGCGAGGAAGCGGTCGATCGCCGGGCCGGCGCCGCCCGCCGTGCCGCCGACGTGCAGGACGACGACGGCCTCGGCCCCGAGCCCCATCGCATCCATCAGCGCCGCCTGCACCTCGAGCTCGGCGACTGCGGCGGCCTGCACCTGCGGCCTGTCGGAGTTCAGGACCGTGTACTGGCCGGGATGCGTCGACAGCCGCACGTCGAGCTCGCGCGCGAGCGCGCCCACCCGCGCCAGCTCCTCCGCGCACTCGGCGACCTGGTCGTGGAACTGCGGCAGGTCCGGATGGCTGGCGTACGGGGCGAGCGCGGTCGCCATGCGGTACATGCGGATGTCGTGGCGATCGAGGTGCTCGAGGATCGCGCGCAGGAACGCCAGCGAGTGGCGCAGGTGCGGCCCGGAGGCGTGGCGGCGCGTGTCGTGCGACGGCAGGCCGCCGTCGCCGAGCACCTTGACGGCGAAGCCGAGCCGGTGAGCCGCCGTCGTGGCCGGCGCCCGCACGCGTGCGCCGCTCACCGCGCGTCCTCGCGCGCGCCGGCGCCGCGTTCGAAGAAGTCCCACACCTCGACGTTGCCCTCCGGATCCTCGCGGTCGC
>JAWVGK010000368.1:0-2628 GCA_033855155.1 Solirubrobacteraceae bacterium
CGTCGGCGAGGATCAGCACGCGGTCGGCGTGGCGCTCGGCCTCGGCGATGTCGTGCGTGGCGAAGACGACGCTCGTGCCGCGCTCGGTCAGCGACGTGATGAACGACCACAGCCGCTGGCGCTGGCGCGGGTCGAGCGCGCCCGAGGGCTCGTCGAGCAGCAGCACGGGCGGGTCGGCGAGCAGGCCGACGGCGATGTTCACGCGCTGGCGGTTGCCGCCCGACAGGCTGCCGAGCTCGTCGTCGGCGCGGTCCTCGAGTCCGGTCTGCATGAGCATCCGCTCGACGGTCCCGTCGACGTCGGCGACCTTCTCGAGCTTGGCGAACAGGCGCAGGTTCTGCTTGACCGTGAGCTTGCCGTAGATCGCGGTCTGCTGCGGGACCCAGCCGATCCGCGTCGTGTCGCCCGGCGCCTGGGCCACCGTGCCGGTCTCGGGCGTGCGGATCCCGGCGAGCATCGTCAGCAGCGTCGTCTTGCCGGCGCCGTTGGGGCCGATGACCGCCAGCAGCTCGCCGCGACCGACCTCGAAGCTCACGTCGCGGACGGCCTCGCGGTCGCCAAAGCACTTGCCCAGGCCCCGCACCACGAGCGTCGGCGCGTCGTGCACCGCGGTGTCGGGGGCCACTTACCTGCCGCGAAGCTCGTTGCGGATCGACTCGCCGAGCGCGTCGAGCGACAGCTGCAGGTCGGCGTAGGAGCCCAGCTGCTTCGGCGCGTGGATGTTCTGCGGCTTGGAGACCTCGGAGATCTTGACGTCGCCGACGAGCTTCGCGCTCGTCATGCCGCCGAGCACCTTGCGGTCCTTGCTCGCGACGCGCAGCGTGCCCTCGATGTGCGCCTTGCGCAGGACGTGGTCGTCCTTGCCGAGGTACACGTCGCCCGTCGCCGACGCCACCGAGCGCGCGAGCGCCGCGCGCTGCGCGGGGGTGACCTTCTCGGGCAGCCCGACGGCCTCGGTCACGCGCAGCAGCGTCAAGGTGCGCACGAGCCGCGCGACGTCCTCGAAGAACGCGCCCGACCGGATGCCCGCCGTCGCGTGCTCGGTCGCGACGCCGTCGACGTCCTCGTCGCCGACGATGCGCCCGTTCTTCTGCCAGCGATCGGGGCGGATGAAGAACATGCCCGCGGTCTTCGCCAGGCCGTTGTCGAGCGCCGCCGCCGGCGCCGTGATCTTCGCCGTGATCGGCGCGGGCAGCTTGTAGCCCGTCGAGCCGAGCTGGATGAACGCGTCGCCGCCGGCGAGCACGAGCTCGCCGCCGATCGCGTGGTCGTTGAGCACGAGCCCGACGTCGATGTTCATGTCCGGCACATCGGCGCCGCCGGGCAGCTCGTAGCCGCCGCTGGCGGTGATCTCGATCGGGCCCTTGTAGCGCGGGACGCCCTTGACCTCGAGGTCGATCGTGCCGTCGAGCCGGCCCGAGCGCGCCTTCTCGTTGGGCCCGAAGCCCTGCTTGACGAGGCGCGCCATGTCCTTGCGGTCCTGGGCCTTGTCGCCGGCCGACGGCTTGCCGGCGCCGCCGCCGCCGGAGTCC
Organism: Solirubrobacteraceae bacterium; assembly: GCA_033855155.1. GTDB lineage: Bacteria > Actinomycetota > Thermoleophilia > Solirubrobacterales > Solirubrobacteraceae > CADCVQ01. The sequence continues at coordinate 1,533 of JAWVGK010000368.1, forward strand.
GACCCGCCGCACGCCGACAGCGTCAGGGCCGCGACGAGCGCCGCGATCAGGAGGGTCTTCGAGCGGTGCGCAGTGGTCATGAGGGCGCTCACTGTGACGATCCCCGGGCCATCTTGCGCAGGTCCATCGCCGTGTCGTAGGTGTCGGGATCGACGCCGTGCTCGAGCGCGACGTCGCGCAGCATCCGTCCGGAGGCCGCGGCCTCCTTGACGATCGCCGCCCCCTGGTCATAGCCGATGTACGGGTTCAGCGCCGTCGCGGCGGCGAGCGTCGACTGCGCCGAGCGCTCGCAGCCCTCGCGATTGGCCTCGATCCCCTCGACGCAGCGGCTCGCGAACAGCGTGCTCGTCGTCGTCAGCAGGCCGATCGAGGCGAGCAGGTTGCGCGCGATCAACGGGATCCGCACGTTGAGCTCGAAGTTGCCCTGCAGGCCGCCGATCGTGATCGCCGTGTCGTTGCCGACGACCTGCGCGCCGACCTGCATGACGACCTCGGGAATCACCGGGTTGACCTTCCCCGGCATGATCGACGAGCCCTTCTGCAGCTCGGGCAGGAAGATCTCGCCGATGCCCGCGCGCGGACCGGAGCCCATCAGCGCGAGGTCCTGGGCGATCTTCGTCAGCGACACGGCGACGACCTTCAGCGCGCCCGACAGCTCGACGAGCGCGTCGCGGTTGGCCTGCGCCTCGAACGGATCCTCGGGCGCGGAGATCTCCAGGCCGCTGGACTCGCAGAGCAGCGCGCGCACGCGGGCGGCGAAGTCGGGGTGGGTGTTGAGGCCGTTGCCGACGGCGGTGCCGCCGAGCGGGATCTGCGCGACCTGCGGCAGCGCGTTGCGGACGCGCCGCGCGCCGAGGCGCATCTGCGCCGCGTAGCCCGCGAACTCCTGGCCGAGCGTCACCGGCACGGCGTCCATGAGGTGTGTGCGGCCCGCCTTGACGACGTCCTCGAACTCCTCGGCCTTGGCGGCGAACGCGCGCTCGAGGTGCTCGAGCGCGGGCAGCAGGCGGTTGGTCGCCTCGTCGAGCGCGGCGAGGTGCACGGCGCTCGGGAAGACGTCGTTGGAGGACTGGCCCATGTTGACGTGGTCGTTGGG
>JAWVGK010000369.1:0-6983 GCA_033855155.1 Solirubrobacteraceae bacterium
ATTCGTCGATGGGCGCCTGACGACCTTCGCGTTGGTCCCGGAGGGGAGGCGCGCTGAAGTGCGCGACCTGATCCGGCGCGAGACGCCGCACGCCCTGCCTGCTGCGTTGGGTCACGCGCTCGGCCTCACGAGGACTGGCTTGCGGACAACCATCCCGACGCGGACGTTGGCGTGCCTTTGCTTCGAACGCTCGTCGCCGAGAACTCCCACAAGGCCGGCGTGAGGTCGACACGGCTTCGTCTGGCGGCATTTTCGCGGCGCGTGACGCACGGCAAGTTCTCACACACCGGTGAGGGCGTGATGTCCCTGTTCCCCGAGTATCCGCATTTGAGCGAGCCCGATCAGCGAACCGTTGAATCAGCGATGCGGGCGATGTGGGCCACGTTGCACGGTATGCAGGCCAAGGAGGACCCGATGATTGCCGCCTGGAGTCGCACGTTTTGGGCGCGCAGTCGTGAACTAACGCCCTGTCAGTTCGAAGTTCGACCAGGAGCCGTTCCAATGACTGATGGCCCAGATGGCCCCATCGATCCCGAGCCAATGACGCAGCTCTCCGAACTACGAGCGCTGCTCGTCTCGGTCCGCGCGCTCGGCGCCCGGCTAAGAGCTGTACAGCTAGCGGCTTTCGACGATCCCGAGTCCGATGAGCCCACGGCCGTATCGCTCGGGCTCGCCTCGCGGATGTTTCGCCTGCTGTCTGATTTTCTCGACCGGCCGTCAGCCTGGGCACCTGGCACCGCCGCCTACCATCTCCGACCGATCGTCGAGACGCGAATCGTGAGTGCGTGGCTCACAAAGCGTGATGACGCGGCGCTGTTCGCCGCGTATCGGGAGCACGGCCTCGGTCACCTCAAGCTGCTGAGAGACCACATCAAGGCGGATTTCGGGGACGCCCTCGACGACAACGCCGAGGCACTGCTCGAATCGCTGGATCGGCGTGTGAATCTCGAGTTGGACGAGTGGTTCCAGCCGGTGAACGTCGGCGCATTCACAAACGTCACTGTCCGCCGGATGGCGATCGACTGCGACCTCAAGCGACTCTACGACCTCTATTTTGTTCCGCTGTCATCCAAAACCATGGCGAGTGGCCGTCGGTACGCGAGAACGACACGGTCCTTTGTACGGATCCGCTGCATGGTGCCATCGGATAGGGGCATTCCAGGGCTCCTCGCGGACCATCGGACCCCAAGCGGCTCAGACCGCGCTGACGGTCGCCGAGGAAGGCATCACCGCGATCTTCGGCCGCTACAAACTTGATGTGTCGTCCGACTTCGTCCCGGTGTGGACGGCGTTTAACGCCGCGATGTACGAGGGCGAGAATGACAACGCGGGGATGAGCCCAGCGGCGATCACAATGCGGTAGCCGATGGGGCCCGAAGCGAGAACCCCTAGGCCGTTTGTACGTCGGGGCGCGGCCGCTCGTACTTCGCAGGCAGGGTTAGCACCCTCAGACCTTGCGCTTGGGCGCGCAAACGTAACGCCGTGTCGGCAGTCACGAGGGTGAGGTCGCTGCCGGTGAGCTGTTGCAGCTCATGGCAGACGCTCAAGATCTCCTCATCGGCGTCCTCTGGTCGGCCACGAGGGACTGCGTCCACGGGGACTTCGATGGTGACCCCCGCCCGCAGCTCGCGCGGCGCGCCGTCGCGGCCGACAGCGGACTCCAGCGTCGGAAGGATCCGCCGTGCTCGGTCAGCAAGATCCCGCCGTCGGGCATATTTCTTCGCGTCCAGCTCCTCGATGACGCGGGAGCGGCACAATCAAGCGCACTTGCGGATGTCCGAGCGCTTCGGTCCAGGGAATTCCGTCCGGCGGCAGATACTGGAGCAGGATGTTCGTATCGAGGACGTCAGATGCCCCGCGGCCGATCCTGGGCGACGTACTCGTTCATCGAGATCGTCCGCGAGGCGCTCAAGGACGGTCGTCTGCAGCCGGATCTCGGCGTCAATGAGCGGCCATGGGCGGGTGCTCGGCTCGTCGAGCGCCCGGATCTGCCAGAAGCGAGGTGTCTGCAGCATCGTGACGACAGCGGCATCGTGGGTGAGGCCGCTGAGTTGGCTTTCGGCGGTTTCCGCCCAGTTGAGATAGGCGTCACGCAGGGCGCTGCTCCGACCGCCGCCGCTCGCACTCGGCACGTTGCGGGCGGCCATCACAAGTGCCCGCACAACAGTGGCGGCCGCCTGCGGGCCCACGCCCTCCTTGAGCTGCAGGCGGGTCGGCATCAGCTTGAAAGCCTCGGCGCAATCGGCGGCGGTGCGCTGCAAGCGGTTCCGAGCGGCAAGCCCGCGGGCCAACTTCCACGACCTCGTCGGGCTCCGCCGCGCGACCCACCCCATGGCGCTCGTCGCAGCAGCCCCGCTCAGCCGGACGCCCGCGCGAGGGACCGGTTGCGAGCCGGCATTGGCGCTCGTGTTCGAGCCGCCCGTCTGGCAATGACCGGCCGATGTTCGGCCGATTCCGGCTCCATTCGGATCGGCCGAGTTGGGATGGGCTACGCGCGCCGACGGCTTGCGGCGCCTACGGTCGCCGTCCACCAGCGGGTGCGCGCGGCCTGCCCGCGCTGGACGTCAGCGTTGGCGCGCGCTCTCCCGCGTCACGGCGTCGGCGCCGGCCTGCGTGCCGGTCGCGTCTTCGGCGACGTACCGGTGCGGTGCTCACCGAGCCGCTCGTGGGCCAGCCAGGTTGCGTCGAGCCGCCGCCCACGGGACGGCCGGGCGACGCGCAGCGAGCGCCACCGTTCGGCGAGACTGCTGCGGGCGTCGACGACGAGGACGCCCACAAGTGCCAGGGCGGCGCACGCCATCAAGGCGAAGATCAGGATGGACAAGGTCATAGCAGCTCCCTCGAGTAGCGAATCGGCGGCCGTGTTTGGTCTCCATCGGCGACTCGTCAAGCCAGCTTGAGCCTTCGCAGAGAACAGCCCGACCGTCGGGAACACGCGGGCACGCTATCGCGACAGTGTGAGATGAGTCTGAGTCGCGGCCGTCGACACGACGGGCGCTCGATCCGCCCGCGCTACGTGTCGTTCGCCGGTGCTGTCGTACGCGCTGCGGAGGGTCGCGCGCGCTCCTCGATCAGCTCGCGAGCTTGACGCGCTCGGACGAGCCCCAGACCTTCGGGACGGTCTTGTAGGCCCGCCGATCGAGCCGCAACGCGTCTCGCTGGAGCTTGGCCAGCGTCTTCGGACGCAGCTTGCGCAGCTTGACGAGCTCGAGCACCTCGCGCTCCTTGCCGCCGCGGCCCGGAGCGACGCTGATCGTGCCGACGGCGGCTGCGTAGTACTTCAGCTGGTGGCCGTCTCCCGGCGACAGCGGGTTGGTCTCGTCGATCACGAGGACGTTCGCGTGACAGCCGACCGGGACGCACTCCCTGCGCCGGAACTTCAGGATCTTGGAGGTGTCGCCGAAGCCGATCTTCGGCGCGTCGCCCTGCAGGTAGGACGGCGTCCCGGGCCGCGGATCGCCGCGCATGACGATGCCGGCCCGAGCGTCGCGGGAGCCCGACAGCCACGTCGACGGCGCGCCGTCGAAGGAGCCGTCGTCGGCGTACTCCTCGGGGTACTCGCCGAAGTTCCAGACGGTGCCGTCGTCGTCCTGCGCCGCGAACGTGATCTCGGCCTCGCTCAGGCGCTTCTCGTTGATGTCGCGTTCGAACACCACCACGGTGTCGACGCCCTCGATCCGCTTCGTCAGCCCCGTGACGGTGACGATCACGCGGTGGGGCAGCTGCCCGAGGCCGCGGTTCGAGCGTCCGTCGTAGACGAGTTGGGTCCCGGGCACGAGCGGGTTCCAGCGGTTGTCGACGCGTGTCGCAGCGGCGAAGTTGCCCTTCGGATCGAAGTCCTTCTCGGTGGCCGTCCGGGCCTTGACGGGGTCCTTCGTCGCCGCGGTCTTCTCGTCGTCGCCGCAGGCGGCGAGCACCAGGCAGGCAAGCGCCAGCGCGATCGCGATCGCGATCCGCGCCGAGCCCGACCGCGGCGCCGGGGCGACCCCCGAGCGGCGATCGCCCGAGCTAGACCGAGGCCGGGACACCCGCGCCAACCCCCGCCGGGGCCTCGACCGCCGCGCCGTCGCGATATGCGCGCGGCTTCGCAAAGCGCAGGTACAGCGAGGGCATCACGAACAGGTTGAGCACAGTCGACGTCAGCAGGCCGCCGAGGATCACGACCGCCATCGGGTACTCGATCTCGTGGCCCGAGATCGGACCGGCGATCACGAGCGGCACGAGCGCCAGGCCGGTCGCGCAGGCGGTCATGAGGATCGGTGCGAGCCGCTCGGACGCACCGCGCAGGACGAGGTTCGGCCCGAACGCCTCGCCCTCCTCGCGCTCGAGGTGCTGGAAGTGGCTGACCATGAGGATCCCGTTGCGGGCACAGATCCCGAAGACGGTCAGGAAGCCGACGAGCGAGCCGAGCGACAGCTCGCCGCCCGTGAGCTTCGCCGCCAGCACACCGCCGACGAGCGCCATCGGAAGCGTGAGGAACGTCAGCAGCGCCAGCCGCGCGCTCGAGAAGACCGCCTGCAGGAGCAGGAAGATGAGGACCACCGCGGCGAGGCCGAAGAGCCCCAGCTTGGACTGGGCGGCCCCGAGCTCGGTCGCCTCGCCGACGACCTCGGCGTGGTAGCCGCGGGCGAACGGGATCTTGGCCACGATCGCCTTGACGTCGCCGACGACCGAGCTGAGGTCGCGGCCCGAGACGTTCGCGCCGACCTGGATCAGGCGCGAGTCGGACTGGCGCTCGATCGTGTTCGGCGTCCCCGTCACCTTGATCGTCGCCACGTCGCGCAGGCGGACGTGCCCGCCGGCGGGCGTGTCCAGCGGCAGGTTGCGGACGTCGTCGAGGCTGTTGCGGACCGACGGGATGCTCGACACGTGGACGTCGTACGCGCGGCCGCCGCGGAACAGGTCGCCGACCTCCTCCGTCGCCAGCAGCGTCGCCGACTGGCGGCGGATGTCGCCGGGCTTCAGTCCGTGGCGGCGGGCTTCGCGCAGCTTCACCTCGACCTGGATGTGGGGCACGTTCTCGTGCAGCTCGGAGTGCACGTCGACGGCCCCCGGCACCTTGCGGATCGCCCCCGCGATCTCCTTGGCCTTCTCGCCGATCTCGTCGAGGCTGGGGCCGAAGATCCGGACGTCGATGGCGTTGCTCGTGCCCGTCAGCGATTCGCTGATGCGCTCGCGCAGGTAGGTCTGGACGTTGCGATAGATCCCGGGGTAGCTGTCGGCCACCTTCTGGACGGCGGCGACCGTCTTGTCGTAGTCGGCGTCGGGGCTGATGCTGATCCAGTTCTCGCCGAAGTTCACGCCCTCGGTCTCCTCCGACAGGAACGCCTGGCCGATGTGCGAGGCGCAGCTGCGCACGCCGGGCACGCGCCGCAGGTCGTTGCAGCCGCGGGCCACGATCCGTGCCTGCTCGGGCTGCGACGTGCCCGGCTTGTTGATCCAGTGCAGCAGGAAGTCGCGCTCCTTGAACGTCGGAAACAGCGTCGAGCCGAGCGTCGGCGCCACGAGCAGGCCGGCGATCAGCAGCGTCGCCGCGAGCGCGAGCGCCGGGTGCGGCCTGCGGATCACGCGCGTCAGCACGGCCTGATAGCCGCGCTTGAGGACGTTCAGCAGCGGCGACTGGCGATCGAGCGGCGCGTTGCGCAGCAGGATCAGGCACAGCGCCGGGGTGATCGTCAGGGCGACGAGCATCGAGACGAGCACGGCCAGCCCGTACGCCAGCACGAGCGGCTTGAAGAACGAGCCCGACAGGCCGGCGAGCAGGAACACCGGCGCGACGGCGACGAGGATGATCAGCGTCGCGTACGTGATCGAGCTTCGGACCTCCAGCGACGCCTTCAGGATCACCATCGCGACCGATCCCTCGCCACCGCGCTCGCGATGCTGGCGCAGGCGGCGCGTGACGTTCTCGACGTCGATGATCGCGTCGTCGACGACGACCCCGACGGCGACCACGAGCCCGGCGAGCAGCATGACGTTGATCGTCACGCCGTTGAGGTCGAGGGCGATGATCGCCGCGACGAGCGACAGCGGGATCGCGACCAGGCTGATCAGCGCCGTGCGCCACTGAAACAGGAACGCCGCGAGGATCAGGACCACGAGCAGGCAGCCCAGCAGCAGCGCCGTCGTGAGGTTGTGGATCGCCGTCTCGATGAAGCTCGCCGGCCGGAAGATCGAGGTGTTGATCGTGATGTCCGGCAGGCCCGGGCGCATCACGTCGATCGCGTGGTCGAGGCCCTTGGTGAGCTGCAGCGTGTTCGCTCCCGGGTACTTCTGGACGACGAGCAGCAGGCCCGGGCCGCCGTTGACGATCGCGTCGCCGCCCAGCGGCTGATGGCCCTCCTTCAGCGTCGCGACGTCCGAGACGCGCAAGCGCTTGCCGTTGCGGCGCTCGAGCACGACCTTGCCGAGATCTGCAGGGGAGCTGATGCCGACCTTGTTGCGGACGGTCAGGCGTTGCCCGCCGGTCTCGACGAAGCCGCCCTTGCCCAGGAACGAGCCGCCGTTGAAGCGCAGCAGGCCGGAGTCCAGCGAGTCGCCGGTCGCGTTCATGACGTCGTCGACCGCGACGCCGTTGCGGGCGAGCTTCTTCGGGTCGACCTCGACGTGCAGCTGCTGCAGGCGCTCGCCCCAGATCCCGACGTTCGCGACGCCGGGCACGCGCAGCAGGCGCTGGCGGATCTTCCAGTAGGCGATCGTCGACAGCTCGGTCGGCGAGACCTTGTCCGAGGTCAGTCCGATCTTCATGACGCGGCTCGCCGCCGAGACCGCGGGCATCATGAACGGCGGCGCGGCGAACGTCGGCAGCGTCGGGGTGACGACCGCCATCCGCTCCTGTACGAGCTGGCGCGCGTGGACCTCGTTCGTGCCGCGCTTGAAGATGAGCTCGATCGCGGACAGGTCGGCGATCGACTTCGAGCGCAGCTCCTCGAGCCCTTCGATGCCGTTGAGCTGCTCCTCGAGCGGGATCGTGATGAGCTCCT
>JAWVGK010000370.1:0-6365 GCA_033855155.1 Solirubrobacteraceae bacterium
CGATCGGACGGTGACGTGGTTGGCACTGCATGACGGCGAGTACCGACCCGTCGAACGCAGCGGGTTGATCGAGCTCGGGCCGACCGAGCTCGCCGAGCGGCTCGACTGGCCCTGAGCGCCGGCGCGCGCGGAACGACTGCCGCGCGCGCTGGCCGCGGCAGCGCCCCGGCGCCACCGATCCCGCGCCGCCGGCGGCCGCGCGGCAGCGCCCGGGCGCCACGCGCGACGGTTGCGAGTTGCCGTGGGCCGCCGCTCGCCCTATGGTCGGCGCAACGCGGTCGGCGGGGCGTCTGACGAGCGAGCGACAGGGAGAGCTTCGTGGAACGGTTTCTGAAGACGACGTTGGCGACGGCGCTCGGGTGCCTCGCGTGCGCGCCAACCGCCGGCGCCGCAACCGCGGGGTACGACGCGCACACGGTCATCGTCAAGTACGCTGACGGCGCGTCAAGCTCGCAGCGCTCGCTCGCCGGACGGCTCTCCGGCGTGCTCGAGCGCCTCGGGCGCGTCACCGGCGCCGGCGCCGACGTCGTGCGCGTGACCGGCGACCCGGCCGCGGTCGCGGCGCGACTGAACCGCTCGGCGTCGGTGCTGTACGCCGAGCCGAACTACATCCTGCGCGCGAGCGCGATCCCCAACGACCCGCGCTTCGGCGAGCTCTACGCGCTGAACAACACCGGCCAGTCCGGCGGCAGCGCCGACGCGGACATCGACGCGCCCGAGGGGTGGGACCTCTCCGGCCTGAGCGGCTTCCCGACTGCCGACACCGGCGCGAAGGTCGGGATCGTCGACACCGGCATCATGGCCGGCCACGAGGACCTCGCCGGCAAGGTCGTCGACTGCGCCGGCGTGCGCTCGTTCGGGATCATCCTCGGCCTGTTCGCCAACTACGCCATCGACCCCGGCAAGTGCGTCGACGACAACGGGCACGGCACACACGTCGCCGGCACGATCGCCGCGCGGGCGAACAACGGCCGTGGCATCGCCGGCATCGCGTTCAACTCGCCGCTGGCGATCTGCAAGGCGCTCGACGCCGGCGGCGCGGGCGCGACCGTCGCGATCGCCAACTGCATCACGTACCTCAGCCAGGTCGGGGCGAAGGTCATCTCGATGTCGCTCGGCGGAGCCGCCAGCACGACGCTCGCCAACGTCGTCGCGAGCGCGAGCACGCGCTCGCTGCTGATCGCGGCAGCCGGCAACACCGGTGACGCGACGCTGAACTACCCCGCCGGCTACCCGCAGGTCGTCTCCGTGGCGGCGACCGACCGCCGCGACGCGCGCGCGTCGTTCTCGACCGCCAACTCCGACGTCGAGCTCACGGCGGCGGGCGTCGACATCCTCTCGACGTGGTCCGACGGCGGCTATCGCACGCAGTCCGGCACGTCGATGTCGACGCCGCACGTCGCCGGCGTCGCGGCGATCATCGCGGGCCGCGCGCCCGCCGCGGGCCCGGCCGCATGGCGCGCGACGCTCGACGCCGCGGTCGACCACCTCGGCGCGCCGGGGCGCAACGCGGACTTCGGCTTCGGTCGCGTGAACCTCGCGAAGGCCGTCGCGCCGTAGCGCGCCGCAGGGCGCGCGGCGGGGTCGATCGGCGCAGCGCGTGACATCCTGCGCGCATGGCGCACACGATCTTCTCGGGCATCCAGCCGACGGGCCGCAAGCACCTCGGCAACTACATCGGCGCGATCCGGCAGTACGTCGCCGGGCAGGACCGCGGCGACCCCGCGATCTACTGCATCGTCGACCTGCACGCGACGACCGTGCCGTACGATCCGGTCGACCTGCGCGCGCGTGTGCTCGACACGACGGCGCTGCTGCTGGGGGCGGGCCTGGATCCCGATCGCTGCATCCTCTTTCGCCAGGGCGACGTCCGCGAGCACGCGGAGCTGTGCTGGCTGCTGACGTCCGTCACGGCGGTCGGAGAGCTCCAGCGCATGCACCAGTTCCGCGACAAGTCGCCCGCCCAGCGCGAGCTCGCCTCCGCCGGGCTGCTGCTGTACCCGGTCTTGCAGGCCGCCGACGTGCTCGCCTATCGCGCGCACGAGGTGCCCGTCGGCGAGGACCAGCGCGAGCACCTCGAGCTCACGCGCGACGTCGCCAGGCGCTTCAACGCGCGCTTCGGCGAACGCCGCGCCGGAGGTCCCGACGGTTCCGACGGTGACCGCGGAGCAGGCGATGGCATCCTCGTCGTGCCCGAGCACCGCATCCCCGAGGTCGGCGCCCGCGTGCGCGACCTGCAGCGCCCGGAGCGCAAGATGTCGACCACCAGCGGCACCGAGCAGGGCACGGTCCACCTGCTCGACGACCCGGCCACGATCGCCAAGAAGTTCAAGCGGGCGGTGACCGACTCGGCCGACCCGCCGCTGATCCGCCGCGGCGACGACAAGCCCGGCGTGACGAACCTCATCGAGATCCTCGCCGCGGTCCGCGGCGTGACGTCCGAGGAGGTCGAGCGCGAGATGGCGGACGTGCGCGGCTACGGCGACCTCAAGAGCGCCGTCGGCGCCGCCGTCGCCGCGGAGCTCGCGCCGGTGCAGGAGCGCTACCGCGCGATCCGCGACGACGAGGCCGCGCTCGAGGCGGTGCTCGCCGCCGGCGCCGCGAAGGCCCGCGCGATCGCCTCCGCGACGCTCGCCGACGTGCGTGCGGCGATGGGCGTCGGCCCGCCCCGCGGCGCGCCGGCGCCGTAGGCCACGGCCTCCGCTCGGAGACGGAGGCCCGCCGGCGGCGAGCGCTGGCCACGGCCTCTGCTCGCAGGCGCAGGCCCGCCGGCGGCGAGCGCTGGCCACGGCCTCTGCTCGGAGGCCGAGGCCCGCCGGCAGCGAGCGCTGGCCACGGCCTCCGCTCAGAGGCGGAGGACCGCCGGCGGCGAGCGCTTGATGACGCGATCGCGGCAAGCCGACAGCGCACCGTCGGGACCCGGCGCTAGCCTGCGCGGAGATGCCCGCCGCCTCGCTCGAACTCGACCTCGACGTCTTCTCCGGACCGTTCGACCTGCTGCTGACGCTCGTGCTGCGCGAGGAGGTCGACCTGCTCGAGGTGCAGCTCGCCGAGGTCGTGCTCGCCTACCTCGACCACCTGCAGGCGCGCGGCGAGCTCGACCTCGAGGTCGCGACCGAGTTCCTCGTGCTGATCGCCGCGCTGCTGGAGCTCAAGTCGCGGCTGATGCTGCCGCGCGAGGAGGACGACCTGCTCGACGTCGAGCCCGGCGAGGCGATCGAGGAGCTGCTCGCGCGCATGCTCGAGGCGCGCCGCTACCGCCGCGCCGCCGGCCACCTCGACGCGCGGCTGGCGGGCGAGGAGGGCGTGCGCTACCGCTCGGCGCCGCTGCCGCGCGCGCTGCGCCGCACGAGCCTCGCCGACGCCGGCGCGGTCTACAACCCGCGGCGCCTCGGCGTCGCGCTCGGAGGCCTGCTGCGCGTGCCGCCGCGCGTGAACCTCGAGCACGTCACGGTGCCGACGATCACGGTCGCCGAGCGCCTCGATCACCTGCGCGTGCTGCTGCGCCGCGGCGCGTGCACGTTCGAGGAGGCCGTCCGCGGCGCCGACCGCGTGACCGTCGCCGTGACGCTGTTCGCGCTGCTCGAGCTCTACAAGCAGGGCGAGGCGACGTGGACGCAGGAGGTGGCGTTCGGCGACATCGCGATCACCGCGAGCGATCGCCGGCGCCCGCTCGCGCAGGCGGTCGCATGACCGAGCTCGCGCGGATCGTCGAGGCGCTGCTGTTCCTCAGCCCCGAGCCGGTCGCCACGGCCGATCTCGCCGAGGCGGCGGAGTGCGACGCCGACGAGCTCGCGCAGGCGCTCGCCGAGCTCGATCGCGCCTACGCGCCCGGCGAGCGGGGCCTGCAGCTCAAGCGCGTCGCGGGCGGGATCGCGCTCGCGACCGATCCCGTCGCCGAGGAGGCCGCGCGGCGGCTGCTGTCCAAGCCGCGCACGCCCCCGCTGACGCCCGCGCAGGCCGAGACGCTGGCGATCGTCGCCTACCTGCAGCCGGTCTCGCGGCCCGAGATCAGCCGCATTCGCGGGGTATCGGCTGACTCCGCGTCGGCGACGCTGCTCGAGCGCGGGTTCGTCGAGGAGGCCGGGCGCTCGCAGTTCGGCGCCGTCCTGTATCGCACGACCGACCTGTTCCTGAAGCTCTTCGGCCTCGACTCGCTGAAGGCGCTGCCGAGCGTCGCCGAGTGGGATCCGACGCCCGACGAGGAGGCCGACCTGCGCGATCGGTTGCTGCGCGCCGGCGAGCAGCGAGCCGGCTCGCCCGACGCCTGAACGTCCCGCGTTCCGCGATCCGCGGTTTCGTCGCGGAGCGCTCGGGTACCGCCCCCACCATGGGACTCCTCGTCGCAATCCTCGTCATCGCCCTCGTCGCGGCGCTCGCGTTCGCCGTCATCCAGCGCCGGCGCGGCGCCGCCGCCCCCGGCGCCGCTGGCCGCTCCCCGATCGGCCGCCGCCGCGGCGTCGCCGGCCGCGATCCGATGGCCGCCGCCGTCGCCGACCACGCCGCCGCGACCGACCCGCACGACGTCGTCGTCGCCGAGCAGCGCCTGCAGGCGCAGGCCGGCCTGGAGTCGGCGCGGCTGCAGGGCCAGGCGCGCAGCCAGCAGGTCCCCCCGGTCGGCTACGACGACACGTTCGTCGGCGATCCGCGCATCGACGGCTACGTCGAGCCCGCGCACGTCAACGGCTACGACCGCACGAGCGGCTACATCGACACGCCCAGCGGCTACTCGACCGCCGCGCCGACGAGCGACATGCACCTCGACGACGCGATCGATCCGCAGACCGGCGAGCGCGTCGACGGATACGGCGACCCGAGCAACGACCCGCGGCTGAGCGACCGCCGCTACGACGGGCGCCTGGCGAGCGACTACGTCGACCCGACGACCGATCCCGACCGCCCGCGCTGAGCGGGCGGCCCTGCGCGAGTCAGGCGCGGGCGCGGCGCCCCCGCGCGGTCGGGCGCGGGCGACGGCCGCCCCGCACGGTCAGGCGCGGGCGCGGCGCCCCCGCGCGGTCGGGCGCGGGCGACGGCCGCCCCGCACGGTCAGGCGCGGGCGGCGGCGAGCTGGCCGCACGCCGCCGCGATGTCGCGCCCGCGCGTCAGGCGCACGGTCACGCGCACGCCGTGCTGCTCGAGCGCCGCGCGGAAGACCTCGATCGCCTGCGAGTGCGAGCCGTCGTACGGCGAGCCGCTCGGGTTGTAGGGGATGAGGTTGACCTTGAAGACCTTCGGGTCGAGCACGCGGGCGAGCGCGACCGCCTGCTCGTAGCGATCGTTGACGCCGGCGAGCATCACGTACTCGACGTACACCGGCCGGCGCTTGGCGGCGTTCCAGCGCCGGCAGGCGGCGAGCACGCCGGCGAGCGGGTAGCGCTCGTTGACCGGCATGATCTGCGAGCGCAGGTCGTCGTCGGCGGCGTGCAGCGAGAACGCCAGGCGCAGCGGCATGTCCGTCTGCGCGAGGCGGTCGATGCCGGGGATCCAGCCGACCGTCGAGATCGTCGTGCGGCGGTTCGTGATGCCGACGTCGGGCAGGCGCCGGCAGGCGTCCAGCACCGCGTCGAGGTTCATCATCGGCTCGCCCATGCCCATGAAGACGGCGTGGTCGACGGGCTCGATGCGGCGAAAGTGCAGCGCCTGGTCGAGGATCTCCGACGCCGTCAGGTTGCGCGCGAACTTCATCGTGCCGGTCGCGCAGAACGTGCACGTCAGCGGGCAGCCCGACTGCGACGACACGCACACCGACCGGCGACCGCCGGTCCCCCCGCCCTGGTTCACGCCGTCGCGGCCGCGTGCGCCGGCTGCGGCGCGACGATCGCGGTAGCGCATGAGGACGGCTTCGACCGCGCGCCCGTCGGCGGTGTGAAAGAGCGTCTTGACGGTGCCGTCGACGGACTCGGCCTGGTCGATCACCGTCAGCGTCGAGAACGGCAGCTCGTCGGCGAGGCGGGCGCGCAGCGCGACGGGCAGGTTCGTCATCGCGTCGTAGCCCGCGGCGCCGCGCGCGGCCCACTCCCACACCTGGCGGGCGCGGAAGGCCGGCTCGCCGGCGTCGGCCAGCGTGCGCTGCAGCAGCTCGAGATCCACCGCCCCATCGTAGGACGGCCGACACGCGGCTCAGGTCAGGTCGTAGAACTCATAGACGGCGCTGCCCGAGGCGGCGAGCATCGGCACGCCGCCGGCGGCGAGGTCGTGCGCGACAGGCGTGTGGAAGTGGTCGGGCACGTGCTGGCGCCCGCCGTGCTCGGGCTCGATCGCGTACGCCCCGCGGTGCAGCTCGAGCGCTTTCGCGCGGACGAGGTCCGCCCACCCCTGCAGCAGGTCGATGTCGCCCGACCGCGCGGTCAGGGCGGTCGCGCGCA
>JAWVGK010000371.1:0-23895 GCA_033855155.1 Solirubrobacteraceae bacterium
TCCGCAAGATCATCGGCTACACCCACCTCGCCGCGCTCGCCCTCGCCGTCGAAGCAGACATCACCACAACGCGCGCAACGACGAACCGATCCACCACATCACCCACCGACCCGACGACCATGACCGAGGCGGCCGCTACGCTCGCAGCCGCTCACTGATCACCGGATCGCCACCGCGAAGTTCCACGGCGAACGGGACAAGCTCGGCGCGCCGGACGACCCCGCTTTGTGCGACAGCCACCGACGACGAGCGCGCGGGCGCGACGCATGCGTGGACGGCCACCTCGCCGTTGCTCGCGCTTGGTCACGTGCTTGCAGGCGTCGGGGTCCCGACGAGCGACCTACAGCTGGTCGCCTCAATGGCGCGCCGTCGGCCGCGCAGCGGGATGGCGGGTGGCTCTTCGTACAGCGGCTCCGGCGCCATGTCTACGCCGTTGGGCCACGCGATCGTCCCGGCCTCGACACGGACCTGGGCGAAGAACGCCTGATCGGCAAGCGGCTCGAAGACTCCGCGCCACTCATGCTCCTCAACGGCGATGTCGCCAACCGTGCCGTCCCCGAAGCCGAGGCGCAGGCGATGGTCGCCGATGACTTCGACGCGGGTGACGTCGAACCAGCGGCAGCGGCGCGTCAGTCATGAGAAGGGTCGGAGTTGCGACACCGAGTCAGCCTCTGTCCCGCTGGGTACCGTCAGGCCGGCTGACGCTCGATGCTCGTGCCGCGCCCTTCCAGACGCGGGAGCGCAGCGACGAGCTCCTCGGGCAGCACCTTCGAGGCCGACCAGACCTCGAGGCCGACCAGATCACCGGTCTGCTCGTCGTAGTCGTGGAGGCCCCAGGGCTGCTCCTCCGAGCGCACCGGTCCGTGCGGGGATCGCACGCGGATGTACGCGATGTCACCGTCGGTCGTGTAGTAGCTCTCCGATTCCATCGGCTTCTCAGGCTACTCCCGCCACGCGCTCATGACGAGGGCCGTCGTCGGGTCGTTCCCGTCCGGCCAGTCGTAGACGATCGCGACGCCGCCGGCATGGATGACCCAATCTGCCTCGCCCGGATTGCGCAGCCGTCGATCGTGATGCGTGAGAACCAACTCGGCGAGCTCGCCCAACGCCAGGCCGCGCTCGAGCGCTCGCCGCTCCGCGTGCCGGGTGACGCGACGACCGCGGGCGACGGCGCGGTCATCCCTCACCGCTAGTCACGGCGGGGGTGAGCGACTCGATCGCCGCCGGCTGCGCGAATCGCCGCTTCGACCCGTTCGGGCTCGTGCGCGCTGGGCGTGTAGTCGGCGTAGATAAGCGTCGTCTTGAAGTCGCGGTGGCCCATCATCTCCTGCAGCGCGCGCATCGGGATGCCCTGGGCTGCCATCCGCGTGCCGAACGTATGCCGTAGGTCGTGGAAGCGAACCTCGCGCACCTCGGCCGCCCGCAGCGCGGCCTTGAAGCGCTTGAGCAGCTTCGAGCGGTCGATCGGCTTGCCGGTGTGCGGGTGTGCGAAGACGAGCCCTTCGTCGCCGCGCCACGGCGTCTGCTGATGCAGGAGATCGAGCTCGCCGGCGAGGCGGTCGGCGAGCGGCACGCTGCGCGACGAGCGCTTGGACTTGGGGGTGCCGAACTCGCCGCGCACGAAGTTGCGACGCACCCTGACCCGCCGCGCTGTCCAGTCGATGTCGCGCCAGCGCAGCGCGAGCAGCTCGCCCTGGCGCATGCCTGTCATCGCGGCCGCAAGGTACGTCGGGCGCTCGACGCGGCCGAGACCGTGTCGGGAGCCGCCCGCAGCAGCGCCTCGACTTCCTCGAGATCGAGGAAGTGGATGTCCGATCGGCCTCTGTCGAGCGCGGCTTGTCGACAAGCGAGCACGGGTTGGCCCTCACCCACTCCTCGCGGCGCGCGCCAGATCGAAGATTCCGTGGAGCACGGCGAGCGCGTTGAACGTCGTCTTCGTGGACCGCCCTGTCGTGCCCATGTGACGCACGAACGCCTGGATCTCGCGCCGTCCGATGCGGTCCAGGCGCTGCGTTCCGAAGAAAGGCGCAAGGTGCACGCGGATATGCGACTCGTAGGTCTGGATCGTCGCGCGCTTGCGCCCCTTCGCCGTGATGCTCTCGATGAGCAACGCGCCGCCCTCCGCCACGGTGGTGCGGCCTCCGAGCGTGCTGGTCTGCTGCAGCGTGCTCATCAGGCGACGGAGCTCCGCCTCGGCCTGTGTACGCGTGAGCCCCCCGCGCGTCGCGGGGTTGCGCTTCGGGTCGATGCGGCGCTTGATCTGCTCGGACCCCGACGCGCCACTTGCCGTAGTACGTCTCGCGGCCGGCCAGGTCCCGGGCGATGAACAACGAGCCGGTGCCGGGCGACCGTCGCGGGGTCGACCGGGCCGGGGAGGGAGGGGCCGATTGATCGGGCGGCAATGGCCGGAATGCTACCGCCCGAGTCGGCGCTTCAAGGTACCAAGAAAGTACCAAGACGATCAGATCCAACCTGACGCTATCCGGACGAAAACCCTGCAAATTTCCATTAAACAGAATCTAAAGCTTTCTTAGTTGTGGTCCAGGCGGTCGCGGGTTCGAGTCCCGTCGCTCACCCTCGTCGAAGTGCCTGCAAACGAGCGGTTGTGTATCGAGTCCGCCACTGTGGCAGAGGTCGCGAAGGCCTCTGGCTACTCGAAGCGCAATGTCCAGGAGGCGTTGACCTCGCTGGCGGCCGCGGGCGCCGCCACGCTGGCGTCCAACGGGAGCGAGCAGCGGTTCGCGGTAGACCGCTCGCGCTGGGGCGCATCTGCTGGATCTCGAGCCTCACGAACTCCCGACCTACCGCGATTGGCCGACCTCCTTGGGAGCGCTGCGCCGGATTCTGCGCTGGCTCAGGCGGCCGAACCAGAGGCACTGTCGGACTACCTGCGCGCGAGCCAGGCGGGTGACCTGCTCGACGTCGTGCGACCGGAGCTCTCGCGGGCGGGGGTGCTCATGCCCGCCCGACTCGGCGGCGAGCGGACATGGACCGACCTCGAGAAGACCATCGAGTACGCCCTGTCGTGGCTCGCGCCGGTTGCGGGCACGAACGGGCGCCCGGGCGTGTTCGAAATCGTGCCGGATGTGTCTGAGGGCCATTGGTGGCGACTGACCGCGGCGGGCGGGCGAATCGTCGCGACATCGGCGGAGACGTACGCCTCGCGCCCCGCCGCCAGAGCGGCGGTCGAGCGGGTGCGACGCGCGCACATCTCTCGTTCCGGGTGGTGCCCGATGCCGGGGTCTACTGATGGAACATCGTGGCTGACAACGGGCGGATCCTCGCTGCCTCGACCGAGTCATTCGCCACCGGGCGCGACGCCGAGCGCGCTGCACGGGACGCGCGTGATCTCGTCGCCGGGGCCGCGCCGCCCACGGACGTGCCGTCGAAGTCCATCGACCGCGCGCGTCGTCACGTCACGCTGCGCCCCGACGGCGCTGGCAGGTGCAGGCAGAGGGCACCACGCGCGCGGCGTCCACCCACGCGACCCAGGCCGATGCCGAGCGTTCGGCGAAGCGCCAGGCACGCAAGACCGCGGGCCGTGGCGAGTGGTCGTGCATGGGCGCGACGGGCACGTTCGCAGCACGGATGTGGTGGGACACGGCTAACCGATCCACTGCCTGCTTTGCTTGTCGCCTGCCGTCGCTCGCGACATACCTCTGGAGCGAGTGACGTGTCGCTGGAGGCACGGCTGGCGCTGAGCCTCATGCTGGCGCCGGCGATCGTCTACGGGCTGACGCCCGTCGCGATCCGCCTGGCGGCACGTCTGCGGTTCTACGACGTACCCGCCGGCTACAAGGGCCACGGTGCGCCGACGCCGTACCTCGGCGGGGCGGTGGTGATCATCGGATTCGTCGCTGTCGCGCCGGTGCTCGCCGCCGGCGAGCGCCGCTCGCTGCCGGTGCTCGCGGGGGTGGTCGTGCTCGCGCTGGTGGGAGCGCTCGACGACCGGCGGACGGTCGGCCCGTGGCAGCGCGTCCTGGTCGAAGGCGGTCTCGCGACGACGCTGTGGGCGCTGGGACTCGGCTGGACGCTGGGCCTCGGAGCGGTCGTCGACCTGCTGGTCACCGGCCTGTGGGTCGTCGCCGTCGTGAACGCGTTCAACCTCTTCGACAACATGGATGGCGCTGCCAGCGCGATGGCGAGCGTCGTCGGCGGCGCCGTCGCGGTGCTCGGGCTCGTGCAGTCCGACGTCTGGCTCGGCGTGACGGGTGCGGCGCTGTGCGGCGCCTGCGCGGGATTCCTGCCGCACAACCTCGCACGCCCGTCGGCGCGCATCTTCCTCGGTGACGGCGGCAGCATGCCGATCGGGTTCGCGATCGCGGCACTCGTGATGGTCGGGTCATCGTCGGCAGCGCCCGGTTGGCGGTCCGTCATCGTGGGCCTGCTGCTCGTCGGCGTGCCCGCACTCGACACGAGCCTCGTCATCGTCTCGCGCCGGCGCCGTGGCGTGTCGATCCTGACGCCCGGCCGCGACCACCTCACGCACCGCACGCGCGCTCGGCTGGGCACGACCCGCTCGACGGTGGCGGTGCTGTCGGGCGTGCAGGCGCTGCTCGCCACGGCGGCGATCGTCGCGACACAGGTCGGCGCGGGGCTGCTCATCGCCGTCGCCGCGCTCTATCTCCTCGGCGCGGCGGCCGTCGTCGCCGCGCTCGTCGCGCCGCCTCGCCCGCGGGCTGCGGCGGCCTCGCTCGCCAGCGCGCCCGCCGCCGGGATCCGCGTCGCGCGCATCATCGGGCGGCTGAACATCGGCGGCCCCGCGATCCAGGCGATCACGCTCACGAAGCTGCTCGAGCCGCGCGGCTACACGACGCTGCTGATCCGCGGCAGCGAGGCACCGCACGAGGGCTCGCTGGACGACCTGGCGGCGCACTACGGCGTCGAGCCACTGCTCGTGTCGGCGCTGCGTCGCGAGCCTCACCCGAGCGACCTCAAGGCCCTGCCCGAGATCGTGCGCGCCCTGCGCGACTTCCGCCCGCACATCGTTCACACGCACCTCGCCAAGGCCGGCACGCTCGGGCGGGCCGCGGCGCTCGTGGCGCTCCCGGGGCGTCGCCCGATCCTCGTGCACACGTTCCACGGGCATTCGCTCGAGGGGTACTTCTCACCGAGCAAGGCGAGCGTGTTCCGCGCGATCGAGCGCATCCTGGGGAGGCGCTGCACGCGGTTGATCGCCGTCTCCGTCGAGGTCCGCGACGACCTCGTGCGCCTCGGAGTTGCGCCGCGCGATCGGATCGAGGTCATCCCACTGGGCTTTGACCTCGAACCGTTCGGGGTCACCGGCGCCGAGCGCGCCGCGCGAGCGCTCGTCGTGCGCCAGCAGCTCGGCGTGGCGCCGGACGCGCGGCTCGTGACGCTCGTCGCCCGCCTCGTGCCGATCAAGCGCGTCGATCGGTTCCTGCGGATCGCGTCGGAGATCGCGCGCCGGGCGGACGTACACTTCGCGATCGTGGGAGACGGAGAGCTGCGCGCGGCGCTCGAGGCGACGCCGATCGCGCCAGAGCTGGCCGATCGTCTGGTGTGGGCGGGCTTTCGGCGTGACATGCCGGACGTCTGCTTCGCCAGCGACGTCGTCGTGCTGACCTCCGACAACGAGGGCACGCCCGTCAGCCTGATCGAAGCGCAGGCGGCCGGCGTGCCGGTGGTCAGCACGCGCGTCGGCGGCGCGGCGAGCGTCGTGCGCGACGGTGAGACGGGTCGCCTCGTCGACGTCGACGACGAGCAGGCGTTCGCCGAAGCGGTGCTCGGGATGCTCGCCGAGCCTGCCGGCGCTCGAGCCATGGGCCTCGCCGGGCAAGAGCACGTCGTGCGCGCGTTCGCCCTCGATCGGCTCGTCGACGACGTGGACGCGCTCTACCGACGGCTGTTGCGCGAGCGCGGCGAGCGCGCGTGACGCCGGCGCGCCAGGCGCAGGGCTTCCCGACGTCGGTGCAGCTGCTCGGAGAGCAGGCCGCGAAGCTGCGCTGCCTGGACTGCGCGGGCGCCGTCGAGCTGACGTTCCTGTCCGAGCGGCCGGGCTACCCCGACCTGGGTCCCGACGGGACCTTGACCTGCAGCGGTTGTGGCACGCACTACCCGCTGATCGCGGGGACGCCGCGCATGCTGGCCGTCGAGCACCGTCGTGCGCTGCGCGATCACTATCCGCTGGCGGCGCAGCCCGCGAGCGGCAATCGCGATCGGCCGGTCGAGCAACCCGACGCCGACGCGGCCGTCAAGCGGCGGACCGCCGCGAGCTTCGCCTATGAGTGGCAGCACTTCGGCGGCCTACGCGAGGAGTGGCAGGAGAACTTCGCCGACTACCTGCGTCCGCACGCGCCGGCGAGCCTGGCCGGGCGCGAGATCCTCGACGTCGGCACCGGCTCCGGACGCCACAGCTTCCACGCGGCGCGCGCCGGCGGGCGGATCGTCGCGGTCGATCTCGGTGCCTCGATCGACGTCGCGCGGCGCAACCTCCCGCCGTCGGTCCTCACCGTGCAGGCCGACGCCGAAGCGCTGCCGTTCGCGCCCGAGAGCTTCGACCTCGTGATGTCGATCGGCGTGCTGCACCACCTGCCCGACCCCGACCGCGCGCTGCGCTCGATGACGTGCTACGCGCGGACCGGAGGCCACGTGCACGTCTACGTCTACTGGGTCCCCGAGCAGCGCTGGCAGCGGCGGGCGCTGCGCCTGGTGACGGCAGTGCGGCGCGTGACGGTGCGCGTCGATCATCGTCTCCTGCACGCGCTCTGCTACCCGATCGCGGCGACGCTGCTGGTCGCCTTCGTCGCGCCGCAACGAGCGTTGCGCCGCCGGCCGCGCGGCAGGTCGACGGCGGCCGGCCTGCCGTTGAAGGCCTACGCCGACTACCCGTTCGGCGTCCTGGTCAACGATCAGTTCGACCGCTTCTCAGCTCCGCTGGAGCGCCGCTACACGGCGCAGGAGGTGCGCCGGTCCTTGACCGCCGCCGGGCTGGAGGACGTCGTGGTGCTCCCGAACCACGGCTGGCTGGGCGATGGCCGGCGCCCGGCCGGCGCAGGACGCGCGCGTTGAAGCAGGCGCGCGGGATGCTGCGCGTCGCGGCCGAATCGGCGTACCCGACGCTGACGGCCGGTCCGCGGGTCCGCGTCGCGTCGTTCGCGCCGTTCGTCGCGGCCCACGGCATCGAGCTGAGCTTCCACTCGCACATCGGCGACGACGAGTACCGCGTGCTCAGCGGCGCCGCGCCACGATCGGCGAAGGCGGCAGTCGTCGGGCGCTGCGCCGTCCGCGTCGCCCGTCGCTCCCGCGCGGCCGACGCGCTCGTGATGGTGCACCGCCTGCTCAGCCTCGTGCCCGTCCCGCGACGCGATCCTCCGTCGCGGGTGGACGTCTACGACTTCGACGACGCCCTCTTCCACGACTCGATCTCGACCCGGCACCGCGCCTTTGGCGCGCTCAAGCGCGAGGCCGAACGCTGCGACGCGCACCTGCGCACGGCGGCGCTCGTCCTCGCGGGCAACGACTACCTGGCGTCGCATGCCCGCAGTCGTGCGCGCCGCGTCGAGGTGGTGCCCTCCTGTGTCGATCCCTGGTCGCAGCCACTGCGCCGCCACGCCGACGTCGAGGTCCTCGCCGTCGGGTGGCTGGGCTCGCACAGCACCGCCACCTACCTTCAGGAGGTGCTGCCGGTCTTTCGCGCCATCAACCGCGGGGCCATGCGGATGAAGCTCGTCACGATGGGCGCCGGCGCGCTGCCCGCCGAGCCCTGGCTCGAGCAGCGTCCTTGGGCGCTGGAGGACGAGCACGCGATGTTGTCGAGCATCGACGTCGGGATCATGCCGCTGCCCGACGACCCGTGGTCACGCGGCAAGTGCGGCTACAAGCTGGTGCAGTACTACGCGGCCGGCGTGCCGGCGATCGCCAGCCCGGTCGGGGTCAACAGCACGCTGCTGCGCCGCGGTGGCGGCATCGCGGCGAGCACGGCGCAGGAGTGGAGGTCTGCGCTCGAAGCACTGTGCGAGGACGCCGAGGCGCGCCGGCAGGCGGGGCTGGTCGGGCGCCGGCTCGTCGAAGCCGACTACTCCTACCAGCGCTGGGCGCCCGAGCTCGCGGCGATGCTGCGCTCGATATGACCGCCGCACCATCGCGCGATCAGGGGCTGCGCGCGCTGTACGTCTGCTACCTCGGGCTCGACGACCCGCTGGTCCACACGCAGGTGGTCGCATATCTCGCCGGCCTCAGCGCGCGCGGCCACGTCATCCACCTGCTGACCTTCGAGACGGGGCGGCTGCCTCGCGGGCGCAGGCGGCGCCTACGAGCGCAGCTGGCCGCACGGGGCGTCAGCTGGCACGGCCTGCGCTACCACCAGCGTCCGTCGCTGCCCGCGACGCTCTACGACGTGCTTCGCGGCGTCGTCGTGTCCGCGTGTCTCATGCGCCGTCACCGCCTCGACGTGCTGCACGCGCGCTCGCACGTGCCCGCGGCGATCGGCTTGATCGCGTCGCTGCTCGTGCCGCTTGGCCTGCTGTTCGACATCCGCGGCCTGATGGCCGAGGAGAACGTCGACGCCGGAAGATGGCGCGCGCGATCGCTGGCGTTCCGGCTGACGAAGCTCGTCGAGCGGACGGCGATCCGCCGAGCCGCTGCGGCGGTCGTGCTGACCGAACGCGCGCGGGTGCTGCTGTTCGGCGCAGACGACCCGCGGGTGTCGGTGATCCCCTGCTGCGTCGACATCACGCTCGCCGGCGTCGACGGCGGATCGCGACGGCGCATCCGCGAGCGCCTGGAGCTCGCCGACCGACCGGTGCTGATCTACGTCGGCAAGGTCTCCGGCTGGTACCTGCAGCGCGAGATGGTCGAATTCTTCGCTCGCGCGCGACGGGCGATGCCCGGCCTGCACTTCGTCGTGCTGAGCCAGAGCGACCCGTCGATCGTGCTCGAGGAGTTCGCCCGCTTCGGGCTTCCCGAGACGGCGTACACGATCGCGGAGGTCGAGCCGGCGGAGGTGGCCGCGTACCTCGCCGCGGCGGACGCGGCGATCGCGTTCATCCGCCCCTGCCACTCCAAGCTGTCGTCATCGCCCACGAAGATCGGGGAGTACCTCGCCGGTGGCCTGCCCGTGGTCACGGGAGCGGGCATCGGGGACGTCGACGCGCTGCTCGCGGAGTTCGACGTCGGCGTCGTGCTGGAGTCCTTCGAGCCCGCCTGCCTGCAACGGGGCGTGCGGCAGTTGCGTTCGCGAATGGCCGAGCCGGGTCACGCCGAGCGGTGTCGTCGAGCCGCGGCGCAGCGCCTGTCGCTCAGCGGCGTGGGCATCGCGCGCTACGACGACGTGTACCGCCGCCTCGCCGTCGCGGTCGCGGACGGTGTCGCCACGTGACCGACGAGCGCGCTCGGCGCCGACGCTGTCCGCTGTGCGGCGCCGCGCCGGTCATGCCGATCCGGCGCTACGCGGCGTCGGACCTCGTGCGCTGCGCGACGTGTGGCTTCGTCTGCTCCGGTGAAGTGCCCAGCATCGCCGAGCTCGGGCGCTGGTACGCCCAGTACTCGCGCTGCGACGAGATCTCCGCGGTCACGCTCGCGCGCTACGACGAGCTGCTGGCGTCCTTCGAGGCACATCGGCAGACCAACCAGATCGCGGACCTGGGCTGTGGAAACGGCCATTTCCTCGCGCGCGCCGCAGGACGCGGCTGGATCGTGACCGGCTCGGAGCTCACCGACGACGCGCTGGCGATCTGCCGAGCGAAGGGCATCACGACGAGGCGGGCGTCGTCAGGGCCTGATCTCGGAGGGGCGGGCCGCTTCGACGTCGTCACGGCGTTCGAGGTCCTCGAGCATCTGCGCGAACCGATGGACGAGCTACGGGCGGCGGCGCTGCTGCTGCGACCGGGCGGGATCCTGTACGTCACGACGCCGAACTTCGACGCCGTCAACCGGCACCTGCTGCGAGAGCGCTGGAGGGTCATCCAGTACCCCGAGCATCTCGGGTACTTCACGCGTGCCACGCTCGACCAGGCGCTGACGCGTTCGGGCCTGCGCCGGTTGTCGCTGCTGAGCACCGGAGTCAGCGTCGACGAGCTGCGGCGGGCGTTGACCGGCGGGCGCTTCTCGCCCGCGGCGTGCGCTCGGCCGGCGTCGGGTGTCAGCGACGAGTCGATCCGCCAGAGCATCCAGCGCCGGCGATCGCTGCGGGGCGGGTCGCGCCTCGTCAACCGCGCCTTGACGCGATCGAACCTCGGCGAGACCCTCAAGGCGACATACCAGCGATCGCCGTGACCCGGCGGTGCTCACCACCCCTCCCGGCGGAGGAACACCTCCAGCGTCAGCAGCGCCCACAGCTGATGGCCGCGGTTGCGCGTGCCGCAGGCGTGCTCGGCGAGCATCCGGTCGAGCACCGCGCCGTCGACGTGCCGGCGCAGGCGCGCATCGCGCCCCCCGAGCATCCCCTGGACGTAGCCTCGCAGGTCGCTGCGAAACCAGCGATCCAGCGGGACCCCGAACCCCTGCTTGCGCCGCGTCAGCAGGGCCGGCGGGAGCAGGTCGGCAACCGCGGCCTTCAGCACGCGCTTGTGCGACAGGCCGCGCATCTTGTGGGCGCCCGGGATCGTCAGCGCGTGCTCGACGAGGCGGGTGTCCAGGAACGGCGAGCGAACCTCGAGCCCGTGAGCCATGCTCATGCGGTCGACCTTCGGCAGCAGGTCGTCGAGCAGGTACGTCCTGAGGTTCACGTGCAGCATCCGATCGAGGTCGCCGGCGCCCGCCGTGCGCTCCCACGCGGCGTTGTAGGCCGCAAGCGCCCATCCGTCGGCCCCGTCGCCCAGCAGCGACCGGCGATCAGGCTCGGCGAAGATGCTGATCCACGACCGCAGCGCGCCGGGAAGTCCCTCGTCGGCGCGCCGCAGGAACCGCTGCACGGTGCCCGCTCGGCCGTTCGCCAAGCCGGCCGGCAGCCGCCCGACCCCGCCGTGCAGCGCCCTTCGGGCGAAGCAGGGCACGCGCTCATAGCGCCTGAGCAGCATCGCTGCCGCGAAGCGCCGATAGCCGGCGAAGAGCTCGTCGCCGCCGTCGCCCGACAGCGCGACCGTGACGTGGCCCTTCGTCAGCTCGCTCAGCAGGAAGGTCGGGATCGCGCTCGAGTCGCCGAACGGCTGATCGTGGTGCCAGACGAGCCGCTCGATCAGGTCGACGGCGTTCGGCCGGACCTCGAAGGTGCGGTGATCGGTGCGAAAGCGGCGCGCGATCTGCTGGGCGTACGGCCGCTCGTCGAAGCCGTCGTCGTCGTCGAAGCCGATCGTGAAGGTGCGCACCGGCTCCTCGGTCTGCTCGGCCATCAACCCGACGACGGCGCTCGAGTCGATCCCGCCGCTGAGGAACGCGCCCAGTGGCACGTCGGAGACCAGCCGTCTGCCGACCGCCTCGCGCAGCAGCCCGCGAACGTCGCGAGCCTGCTCGGCGAGGCTTCCGCGATGCTGCTCGGCGGTGACGCCCAGCAACGGGGGGTCCCAGTAGGAACGGATCTCGGGCGCCGCACCGGCCTCCAGCACGAGCACGTGGCCGGGCGGCACGCTGCGAATGCCGCGAAAGAACGTGCGCGGGGTCGGGACGTAGCCGAACGTCAGGTAGGCCGCGAGCGCCGAGGGCTCGAGCTCGCGGGCGACGGCTGGATGCGCGAGCACGGCCTTGACCTCGCTGCCGAAGACCAGCGTGCGCCCGTCGTGAAAGTAGTACAGCGGCTTCTTCCCGACGCGGTCGCGCGCGAGGACCAGCCGCCTGCGGCGCTCGTCCCAGACGGCGAGCGCGAACATGCCGTCCAGCCGGCGGGCGAGCTCCACCGGCTCGCAGTCCTCGGCGAGGTGCG
Organism: Solirubrobacteraceae bacterium; assembly: GCA_033855155.1. Taxonomy (GTDB): domain Bacteria; phylum Actinomycetota; class Thermoleophilia; order Solirubrobacterales; family Solirubrobacteraceae; genus CADCVQ01. The sequence goes on from JAWVGK010000371.1 coordinate 11,819, forward strand.
CGACGACCTCCGTGTCGCCCGAGGTGCTCAGCACATGGCCGGCCTTGCGCAGGCGCCGGCGAAGCTCGCGGTAGTTGTAGATCTCCCCGTTCAGCGCGACGCTGATCGTGCCGTCCTCGTTGCCGATCGGCGGGTTTCCGGTCTCGAGGTCGATGACCGCGAGGCGCGTCTGGCCGACCGCCGCGCCCTGACGCAGGGCGGATCCGCGTGCGTCGGGACCGCGATGGGCGAGCGCCGCCAGCTGGCGGTCGCTCGTCTCGGCCGCCGGCCGATCGAGGGCCCCCACCCATCCGGCGATCCCGCACATCAGCGCCGGGCGGTGGTCGGGAGGATCCTCCGGAAAGCTCCCGGATGGGGGACCGTACGCCAGGGCGGGGCCATGAGGGCGGGACCGTAGCGGATAGGCTGCGGGCCGGTGCTGGCGCGATGACGAGCCCGCTGGTGAGCGTGATCGTCCCCGTGCACAACGGCCGCGCGTTCATCGGCGACGCCCTGCGCAGCGTGTTCGGCCAAGCCCACCGACCGATCGAGTGCATCGTGGTCGACGATGGCTCGACGGATGGCACGGCCGAGGTCGTCGCGGCGATCGCGCCCGACGCCATCTGCATCCGCCAGGCGAGGGGCGGCGTGTCGGCCGCGCGCAATGCCGGCGCCGCCGCGGCAGCGGGCGACCTGCTCGCGTTTCTGGACGCCGACGACGTCTGGCTGCCGGAGAAGCTGACCCTCCAGGTGCGCGAGCTGGCGCGCAGCCCGTATCCGATGGTGATGTGTGGCGCGCAGATCGTGGATGCGGACCTGCGGCCGCGCGGAGAGCTGCGGATGGCGCTGCCCGCCGCACAACCGCTGCTGGGGATGGTCGTGTTCGGCACCGGCGTGCGGGTCTCGTGCAGCTCCACCGCGCTGATGACGCGAGCGGCGTTCGGCGGGCTGGACGGGTTCGACGCGAACCTCAGCACGTCGGCGGACTGGGACCTGCTGGCGCGCTTCCTGCTCGCGTTCGGTGGCGTGGCATACGTCGACCGGCCGCTGATCAAGTACCGCATGCATGCGGGCGGCATGAGCCGCAGCATCGCCGCCATGGAACACGACATGCGCCGCGCGTATGACGAGCTGTTCGCCCGCGCCGAACTGCCCCCGGCGCTCAGGACGCACCGCCGCGAGGCTTACGCGTCGATGCGTCTCATGCTCGCCGGCTCCTACTGGCAGGTGGGCGCGCGGACCGCGGCGCTGCGCAACGCCGGTGTCGCGCTCGCCTGGCGCCCGCGGGTGGCGAGGCGGCTGTTGCGCGGTGCGCTGGCGGCGCTGCCGCGGCGAGGAGCCTGGTGACGGCGGCCGCTGCGCCCGACCGGGCGGCGCCGCCGCCGGACACGCTGCAGCGCGGCCTGCTGCTCGCGCTCCTGCGCAGCTCGCAGTACCTGTTCCTGTTCGTCGCAGGTGTGGTCGTGGCCCGCGCCCTCGGACCCGCGCTGCGCGCGCAGTACGCGCTCAGCCTGGCGCTCGGCTCCGGCGTCTGGATCCTGATCAACCTGTCGCTGCCCGAGGCCGCCGGACGGCTGCTCGCGCGCCGCGACGCGTCGCTGGCGGAGGTCGCGCGGCTGCTCTACGCCGCATCGATCGTGCTGGGGGTGCTGGGTGCGACGCTCGTCTTCGCGATCGGGTTCGCGGCGCGCGGCTCGGTGCTCCAGCACGCCAGCGCGAACGCGATCGTCCTCGCCGCGCTGATCGTGCCGCTGACGCTCGTGCAGCAGGTCAGCGTCGGCCTGCTCACGCGTGTCGGGGCGTTCAGCGCCTACGGCTGGAGCTGCGCCGTCACGGGCGCGCTGCACCTCGCGGTCGTCGTGCTGCTCACCGCGATGCTCGCGCTGACGCCGGAGTACGCGCTCGCTGCCGGCGTGCTCGCGCTTGCCGTCCGCGCGATCGTGCTCGCGGCAGCCGTCGGCCGCTACGCGGGGGCTGGTGCGCTGAAGCCGGGAGGGTCGCGCCGGCTCGCATGGACGATGCTGAAGATCGGCCTGACGTTGCACCCGGCGTACGTCGCGCTGGCGCTGTCGCTGCGCCTCGACCTCTTTCTCGTCAGCGCGCTGACCGACTCGCGGTCGGTCGGTCTGTACTCGCTGGCGATCGCGTTGGCGGAGATCCTGTTCCTCGTCTCCTGGACGATGACGGAGTCGGCGCTGCGCACGCAGACACAGGCCGACGAGGCCACGGCCGCGCGCTTCACGATCTGGGTGTCGCGGCAGATCCTGACCGTGACCGTGCTCGGCGCCGTCGTCATCTCGCTGCTCGCCCACCCGTTGATCGTCGTGTTCTACGGTCGTGCGTGGGCCGGAAGCGTCCTGCCGCTGGTGATCCTGACGTGCGCGGCGGTCGCGTTCGCCGTCGAAGGCCCGATCCGGGTCATGATGATCCGCGTGGCGCCGCCTTCGACGATCGCGTTCGCCGCCGTCCCGAGCACGGTCGTCAACGTCGCGCTCAACCTCGTCCTGATCCCCCGTCTGGGCATCAGCGGGGCCGCTCTGGCGTCCGTCGCGTCCTACTGGCTGTATCTCTGGCTGCTTCTGCGAGCCTTCCGTGACGTCACCGGGCTGGCGGTGGGCACGATCTTTCGGCTGCCGCGCGAGGGAGACGTCGTCGTCGACATCCTGCGCCGCATGCTGCCGACGCCGCGGGCTCGGTGACATGCGGCTGAGTCCCGATCGCCGGCGCAAGGTCGACGAGTGGTACATGAGGCGCTTTCTGGGACCGATCCCCAGCGCGCTCCTGCGCATGATCACCCTGCCCGTCGGGCGCCAGCTGAGGACCGACGCGTCCCGTCACGAGAGCGCCCAGATGATCCACACTGCCATGGCCTTCGTCAGCAACGAGCGCGTGGAGGGCGACTACCTGGAGTTCGGGGTCTTCCGGGGCCGCAGCTTCGTCGAGGCATGGCATGCCGCGAGCTACTGGAAGCGCGTGGCGATGCGGTTCGTCGCGTTCGACTCCTTCGCGGGCCTGCCCGAGCTTGGCGACGTCGACGCGGGCGGACCGTTCAGGCAGGCGGACTACCGTGCATCGCGGGACGAGTTCGAGGCGACGCTGCGCCAGCATCGCGTGCCGCCGTCGCGGGTGAGCGTCGTCGAAGGCCTGTTCGAGCAGACGCTCGATCCAGACGCCCGGACGACGGTCGGCGTCCGACGGGCCGCGGTCGCCGTCATCGACTGCGACCTGTATGCCTCGACGGTGTTGGTGCTGGACTTCCTCACCGATCTGCTCGTCGATGGCAGCGTGCTGATCTTCGACGACTGGTACACGTTCAAGGGTCGCCCGGACCGCGGCGAGCAGCGGGCGACCGCGGAATGGCTCCGGCGCAACCCGCGACTGCGACTCGTGCCATACAGGAGCTTCTCATGGAGCGGGCAGTCGTTCATCGTCAACACCGGCGGATGAGCAGGCGGCCGGTCACCACCGCAGGGCGGCCGCGACGCTCGCAGCGCCCATCCGGCCGGATGCTCGAGACCAACCCGACGGAGGCCGACCTCTCGTTCCCACGCCACAAGCCCGGCTCGCCCGCGGTCGCGGCCGTCTACCGGCTGCAGCCCGCGATCGAGCGCGTCGTCGGCCGCAGGCGACGACTGACGTGGCTGCTGGGGATGGAGAAGCTCTTCTGGCGCCTGGCGTACGAGGCGGCCGGCGCCGCGTACGGCGACAGCTTCCAGAACCAGGCGCTGGCCGTCCGTCCCGAGACGCTCGAACGCTGGCTACCGCAGGACGCGCGCGTGCTGGACTTCGGCTGTGGCCACGGGCGCGCCGCCCGCGTGATCGCGCCGATGGTGCGCGAGGTGGTCGGCGTCGACGTGGAGGCGAGCAAGATCGAGCTGGCACGTGCACGGAACACCTGCGCGAACGCGCGCTTCGAGGTCGGCGATGCCCGCGCCATGCTCGGCGAGCGCTTCGACGTGGTCATGCTGCTGCACGTCGTCGAGCACGTCGACGATCCCGTGCGGCTGCTCGCGGAGATCGGGCGCGTCGCTGCGCGCGTCATCGTCGAGGTGCCGCTGTTCGACCGCGACCCCCTCAACGCCGTGCGCTTGGACGTCGGAGCGGACTTCTCGTCGGACGCAGATCACCTGCGCGAATACACCCAAGCGCTGCTGACCTGTCACCTCGAACAGGCCGGTTGGACGATCAGCGACTGGTCGCGTGGCGCGATCTCGATCGCCGCGCTCGCGGAACGCCCGGCGGCCGCGGGTTGCGCGGACCGGGCCGAGGTCTAGTGTGCGCGCCTCGATGGGAACATCGCGCCTGTCTCCCGTCCGCACGCTGCCGTCACGCGGGATGTGGTGGGCAGCGGAGCGCGTGTCGCGGCTCGGAGAGCGCCACGACGCGGGCTGGCTCGTCTACCACCCGCTGCAGACGCTCTCCTACCACCGCGCCGCACGCGCCGATGCGCCGGCGATGGCGCGGGCGCTGCGCGACGTGCTGCCCGACGCTCGCCGCTACGTCGACGTCGGCGCCGGGGGCGGGGCGCTCGCGGCCGAGCTGGTGCGACACGGCTTGGACGTCTCGCTGTGCGAGCACGGGCTCGCCGGCCGGCTCCTGGCGCGGCGTACGGGCATGCGCTGCGGGCGCCTGGACCTGACGCGCGACCCGCCGGCGAGGCTCGCGGGCACGTTCGACGTCGCCTGCTGCCTGGAGGTCGCCGAGCATGTCGACGAGCGGCTCGGCGACGTCCTCGCCTGCTACCTCGCGGCGCTGGCGAAGACGATCGTGTTCTCGGCCGCCCATCCGGGGCAGGGCGGTCGCGGGCACGTCAACGAGCAGCCGCAGGCGTACTGGATCGAGCGCTTCGAGCGCTGCGGCGCAGATCACCGTCCCGACCTGTCGCGTCGTCTGGCCGAGGCGTTTCGTGGTCATCGTGTCGAGGCCCCCTGGTACGCCGACAACGTGATGGCGTTCGAGTGCTCGCGCCACGCGCGGCCGTGACGGCGCCGCGCCGACCGGCGCCCGACACGCACCGATCGTGATCGACGAGACGCTCTACGACGTCGGCTGCGTCGTGCTCGCTGCGCTGCTGATCTGGTTCTCGCTGCGCGCGACGGTCGTGCGCCTGCGGCGAAGCCGTCCGCAGCTGATCGTCGGCGGTCCCCTCGTCGTCGGCGTCGGCGCGAGGATGCTCGCCGCCGCCGCGGTCTCGCTCAGCGGCCTCGGGCTGACGCTGCGGGGCGGCGACGAGGGCACGTTCCTGCGCGGCGCACGCGAGGTCGCGGCGTCGCCGCTGGACTCCGGGCTGTGGCTGCCAGGCGAGTCGCACCGCCTGCACGAGATCGTGTTCGCCATCCAGATCAAGCTCGGCGACTTTCCGCCGGCGGCCCTGCGGGTCGTCCAGATCGGGATCGCAATGCTCGGGATCGTGCTCGTCGTGGCGGCGATCCATGACGTCGCCGGCCCTCGCGCGGCGCGCCTGGGCGCCTGGGCGCTGGCGCTCGAGCCGGCGGGCATCTTCTTCAACAGCATCCTGCATCGGGAGCCGCTGCTGGTGCTCGCAAGCGGGCTCGTCGTCTTCGGCGGCGCCAAGGTCTGGGTCGGGCTCGAGCTCCGAGGCGTTCTCCTGCTCGCGCTGGGCTGCGCGGTCGCCCTCGCCACGCGTCCCTACGCGGGGTGGTTCCTGATCACCGCTGCGCTGCTGCTGGTGCTGCACGCGGCGCTGCGCCACCGCAGCAGCACAGCGCGTGCGCTGCCGCTGGCATACGTCGTCGGGATCGTCTGCGTCGCCGCCACGCCGGCCGTGCTGCAGCTCACGTCCGAGGACAACCTCGAGCAGAACCTGCAGCAGTCGCAGGACGCCAACACCGATCCGAACAGCTCGCGCGGAAGCGCGAACTCCAACAACTTGAGCCTCGAGCGGGTGGACTTCTCGACGCGCTCGGCTCTCGTCGAGAATCTGCCGGCGCGCGTGCGCGACGTCGTGCTGCGGCCCTACCCGTGGCAGGTGCAGAACACCAGCCAGCGGCTGGGCGCGATCGGCACGCTCGTCGTGCTCGCCACGCTGTGCCTGCTCGTGCGCTACGCCAGGCGCACCCGTGGACGCGCGCTCGCGCTGACCGCGCCGTTCGTCTACCCGGGGGTCTTCCTGCTGATCGCCTACGCGCTGAGCGTCGGCAACGCAGGCACCGGATTTCGCTACCGTACGCACCTCGTGCTGCTCGGCCTCGCCACGCTGGTCGTCCTGCGTGAGCACGCGCTGCGAGACGCAGCGTCGACGGTCGCGACGCGACGCCGTGGCGCGACAGCGGGCGACCCGACGCGCCTGCGCATCGAGTTCCTTGACCGCTGAATCACGTCGCGCTCGGGATCAGCTCGCGGTTCTCTGGCGCTGGAAGCTGCTGCTCGCCGCCTTCGTGGTCCTCATCCCGGCGACGGTCTACGCGATCGTCTCCAACCAGGCCAGGACCTACGAGTCCAGCGTCCTGCTGGCGATCCACGTTCCCGCGAACGACACGAGCGTGTTCAACGCGCTGGAGGCGGTCACACCGGCGCAGGCCGTGCTGTCGGCCGCTCGCCTGAGCACGACGACCAGCGTCGCGAGAGCGGCGGCCTCGCGGCTCGGCGAATCGCCATCGGCGGCGCGCGGCCTGCTCGACGGCGTCACCGCGACGGCGGACGCGCAAGCGGGCTTCGTCGCCATCGTCGCGCGGGCGCCCGACGCCGAGCGGGCCGCCGACGTCGCGAACGCGTTCGCTATGGCCGTGGTGAACCTCCGGGCGGGCCAGGCGGTGCGCCGCGTGGATGCCACGATCGCCGACGTCGAGCGCCAACTGCGCGGGCTGCGGCCAGCCGACCGAGTGGCGCGCACGCAACTCGCCGAGCAGCTTCCGCGCCAGCGTGCGCTGCGCAGCGCGCAGGGCGCCACGACGCAGGTCGTCGATGCCGCGGCCGCTGCGAGCTCGCCCGTGGCACCGCGCATCGGGCGGACCGTGGCGATGGCGGCGATCGTCGCCGTCGTACTCGGCTTCGCAGCGGTCGGTCTGGCGCACGGTGCCGACCGCAGGGTCCGCGACCCGCGAGAGCTCGAGGAGCTCGCGGGCGTTGCGCTGTTGAGCACCGTGCCGCGGCCGACGATGGGCGACGTGCAGACGAGCGCGGCCGGACAGGAGCCGTTCCAGGCGCTGCGCGCGTGCCTGAGCGCCTTCAACGCCGGCGTCGAGATCACCAGCGTGCTCGTCGCGAGCCCCGGCCGCCTCGACGGCAGGACGACGGTCGCCACCAACCTCGCGCGGGCGATGGCGCTGGCGGGCAGCGACGTGATCCTCGTCGACGCCGACCTGCGCCGGCCGGCGGTCGCCGCACGCTTCGACGCGGGGGCCACGGTCGGCCTTGGCGGCGTGCTCAGCGGCGACGCGTCCCTGGATGGCGCCCTTCTCGACGTCGACCTCGACCTGCCGCTGGGAGGGCGCCTACGGCTGCTGCCCGCCGAGCCCGGCCTGTCGCATCCGTCCGAGCTGCTCGCCGGCCCGCGGATGACCGAGCTCCTGCGGCAGCTCGACGCGATCGCGGACGTCGTCGTCATCGACGGCGCACCCGTCTCGACGGTCGGCGACGCGCTTCCGCTGATCGCGGCGGTCTCGGGAGTCGTCGTCGTGGCTCGGCTGGACGCGACCTCGAAGGACGCCGTGCGCGTGCTCAGGCGGATCGTCGCCGACGCCGGTGGCAGGCTCCTGGGCTCGGTTGCGACGGGAGCCGCGACCGCTCGGGGCTCACGAGGCGGGCGATCGGGATGAGGACGCTGGTGACGGGCGCGGCGGGGTTCATCGGGTCCAACCTCGTCGACGGGCTGCTGCGCGCCGGTCACGAGGTGCGCGCCTTGGACAACTTCTCCACCGGGCATCGCTTCAACCTGCAGCACGTGGCCGACGAGGTCGAGATCGTCGAGGGCGACCTTCGCTCCTATGAGCGCGTGAGCTCCGCCGTGCGCGGATGCGAGGCGGTCTTCCACGAGGGTGCGATGCCGTCGGTGCCGCGCTCGGTGCAGGATCCGCTCACCTCCAGCGAGATCAACATCGGCGGCACCCTCAACGTACTGCTCGCTGCGCGCGACGCGGGGGTGCGCCGCGTCGTCTTCGCATCGTCCTCGTCGGTGTACGGCGACGCCCCGGGGTTTCCGCGCGTGGAGACGCAGGCGACCAGCCCGGTCGCGCCGTACGCCGTCTCGAAGCTCGCCGCCGAGCAGTACTGCCGCGTCGCGCACCTCGTCTACGGCCTCGAGACCGTCTGCCTGCGCTACTTCAACGTCTTCGGCCGCCGCCAGGATCCGTTCTCGCAGTACAGCGCGGTGATCCCGCGCTTCATCGTCGCGATGCGCGACGGGCTGGCGCCGGCGATCTACGGAGACGGCACGCAGTCGCGCGACTTCACGCACGTCGAGGACGTCGTGGCGGCGAACCTCGCGGCGCTGGCCTCGCCCGCGGCGGCGGGGCGCATCTACAACATCGCCTGCGGCCGCCAGGTCTCGCTCAACGACCTCGTCGCCGAGCTCAACCGCCTGCTCGGGACCGCGATCGACGCGGCGTACGTCGACCGCCGTCCCGGCGACGTCGAGCACTCGCTCGCTGACGTCTCGCTCGCCGAGCACGAGCTCGGGTTCCGGGCGTCGGTGGCGTTCGCCGAGGGGCTGCGCCGCACGGCGCGCGACCTGCCGGTCGCGCCACCCGGCCGCGTCTGACGACCCGCGCCGCTGCGGCGTCCAAACCGAGCCGGCCGGCGCCGTGAAGCTCAGACGAGCGCGGTCTGCGCCCGCTGAAAGGCGATCACGTCGAGCAGGATCTCGTCCAGCGACAGGGTCGCCGACCACCCGATCGCGCCGCCGATCTTCGTGAGGTCGGGGTAGCGGCGCGGCATGTCCGCGAAGCCCTCGGCGTAGGCCTCCTCGTAGGGGACGACCTCGATCGCCGAGTCCGAGCCGGTCAGCTCCCGGACACGCTCGGCCAGCGACAGGATCGAGATCTCCTCCTGCGCGCCGATGTTGAAGATCTCGCCATGCGCGCCGGCGCCGAGCTCCATGACGCCGACGAGCCCTCGCACGACATCGTCGACGTGGCAGAAGCAGCGCGTCTGCGTGCCGTCGCCGTGAACGCGGAGCGGCAGGCCGGTCAGTGCCCGCTGGACGAAGCTCGGAACGACCATCCCATGGCGCCCGGTCTGGCGCGGACCGACGGTGTTGAACAACCGGCCCACCACCGTCGGAAGCCCACGCTCCTTCCAGTACGCCAGCGCCAGGAACTCGTCGATCGCCTTCGAGCAGCCGTAGGACCAGCGGCTCGTGGACGTCGAGCCGAAGACGAGGTCGCCGTCCTCGCGGAAGGGAAAGTCCGTCGACCTCCCGTAGACCTCGCTGGTCGAGGCGACGAAGACCGGAGTGTGCCTGCGCGCGGCCGCGGCGAGCACGATCTCCGTGCAGTGGACGTTGGTCTCGATCGTCCGCACGGCGCTCTCGAGGACGAGCTTGACGCCGACGGCGGCCGCGAGGTGATAGACGACGTCGGCCTCGTCGACGAGCTCGGCGACGACGGAATGGCAGGCGCACGTGTCGATCGTGTAGCCAAAGCGTCGATCGCTCTCGAAGTGACGGACGTTGTCCATCGAGCCGGTCGAGAGATCGTCGAGCACGTGGACGCGATGACCGCTACCGAGCAGGGACTCTGCGAGGTGCGAGCCGATGAACCCCGCGCCTCCCGTGATGAGAAACCTCATGTTTCGACACCTTTCGTGCTCGTCCGTGAGCAGGAGATCCGTTTGTCGCGAGCGTGGGACCAGGGTTGCACAGTCCGAGCCACCGCCGACTCACCCCAGCGCGCGCAGGACGCAAGGCCCCGGCGGCGTGGCTGTCGCCGACGAGCGCGAACGTGGCGGCGGCGTCGGCCCCGCCGCGCCGAACGCGCACACCGCCGGCGTCCCTACGGCCTCGCGCGCGTCGCAGTACGGGTCCTGCAGATCCTGCGCGCGCCGCAGCGACGGCCTCGACGCTCAGGCGTAGTCAGGACGACCCCGCGGCGACCGGCCGCGCGAGCTCCTCGGGCATCCCGACGAGCTGCCCGCCGCAGCAGCCGGCGGCCGAGACGTCGCGGCGCGGGTTGACGATCCCCGCGAGGCCGAGCAGCCCCCCGAGCGCGACGAGCCCCGCCGCGATCGCGATGCCCGTGCGAAACGCCCGCACCGATGCGTCGCGCACCGCGCCCGCGACCGCGCGCGCCTCCACGGCCGGCAGTCCGCGCGTGTCGGCGCGCGCGAGCGTGCGCTCGCGCGCGACCGCGACGACGCGCTCAGCGCTCGGCGACTGCGTGCGCCCGGCGAGCGCGCGATCCAGCGACGAGCTGAACGTCGCCGCCACGACGGCGCCCAGCGCGGCGATCGCCAGCAGGCCGGCGACGCGCGCGATCGCGTTGTTGATCCCCGACGCGATCCCGGCGTTGTGCTCGTCGGCGTCGGCGAGGACCGTCATCGTCAGCGGCGCGACCGTCATCGCGAGGCCGAGCGAGAAGACGAGCAGGCCCGGCAGCACGTCGACGGCGTACCTCACGTTGGCGCCGATGCGCACGAACCACGCCAGCCCGGCCGCCGCGACCAGTGGCCCGAGGCCCATGAACAGCCGCGGGCCGTAGCGATCGGCGAGCGCGCCGAAGCGCTTGGACAGCACGAACATCACGAGCGTCGAGGGCAGCGTCGCGAGCCCCGCGTGCAGCGCGTCGTACCCTGCCACCTGCTGGAGGTACAGCACGAGGAAGAAGAACGTGATCGACAGCCCGCCGTACATCGACAGCGTCTGCAGGTTGCCGACGGCGAAGTTGCGCCGGCGAAAGAGGCCGAGCGCCAGCATAGGGTCGGCGCTGCGACGCTCGTGCCACAGGAACGCGGCGAGGATCAGCACGCCGCCGGCGATCGGGCCGGCGACCTGCGCCGAGGACCAGCCCGCCGCCGGCTGGCGGATGAGGCCGTAGACCGGACCGGCGAGCCCCAGCGCGCACAGCGCCGCGCCCGTCCAGTCGATCCGGCGCCGGACGAGGCCGGCCTGCGGCGCCTCGATCGCGACCGCGACGAGCACGAGCGTCGCGATCACGAACGGCACGTTGATCGCGAAGATCCAGCGCCACGACGCGACGTCGATCAGCCAGCCCCCGAAGAACGGGCCGATGACGGTCGCGATCCCCGCCCACGCCGTCCACGAGCCGATCGCCGCGCCACGCTCGCTGGGCGCGAACGCCGACACGATCACCGCCAGCGCGCTCGGCGCCAGCAGCGCGCCGAAGACCCCCTGCAGCACGCGCGCGGCGACGAGCGCCTCGATGCTCGGCGCCAGCGCGCACAGCAGCGACGCCGCGCCGAAGCCGCCGACGCCGATCGAGAACACGCGCCGCTCGCCGAGCACGTCGCCGAGCGAGCCGCCGACGAGGATCAGCGCGCCGAGCGCGAGCAGGTAGCCGTTGGAGACCCACTGCTGGCCGGCGAGGCCGCCGCCGAGGTCGTGCTCGACGGCCGGCAGCGCGACGTTGACGACCGTCGCGTCGAGGCCGGCGACGAACGAGCCCATGATCGCCGCGAGCAGGACCAGCCGCTTGCGCGGCGCTCGATCCATCGACGCCCTCCTGTTCGGTGCCTGTCGTGCACAAGGTACTTCCGCCGGGCGACGGGGTACGTGCCAGCCGCATGAGGGGAGGGTCGCTGCTGCGCACGAAGTCCATCGATCAGTCGATCGAGGACACGCAGGACGCCGAGCACGGGCTGCGCCGCGCGCTCGGGCCGCTGGACCTCGTCGTCTTCGGCGTCGGCGTCATCATCGGCACCGGCATCTTCGTGCTGACCGGCAAGGCCGCCGGGACGCTCGCCGGCCCCGCGATCGCGCTGTCGTTCGTCGCGGCCGGCATCGCCTGCGCGCTGGCGGCGCTGTGCTACGCGGAGTTCGCCTCGACCGTGCCGGTCGCCGGCTCGGCCTACACGTTCTCCTACGCGAGCCTCGGCGAGCTCGTCGCGTGGATCATCGGCTGGGACCTCATCCTCGAGCTGGCGCTCGGCGCGGCGACGGTCGCCTCCGGCTGGTCGGACTACTT
>JAWVGK010000372.1:0-3474 GCA_033855155.1 Solirubrobacteraceae bacterium
GACCCGCAGGCCGAGGAGAAGTTCAAGGAGGCCGCCGAGGCGTACGAGATCCTGTCGGATCCCGACCGCCGCGCGACGTACGACCGCTATGGCCACGAGGGCCTCAAGCGCGGCGGCCAGAGCCCGAACTTCGACGGCTTCGGCTCGATCAACGACCTCTTCTCGGCGTTCTTCGGCGGCGGTGGCGGCTTCGGCGGCGCCGCCGCGGCGCGCGGCGGCGCCGACGCCGAGGTGGGGCTCGAGATCGACCTCGAGCAGGCGGCCGCCGGGGCCGCGGTCGACGTGACGTTCGAGGTCGTCGACCGCTGCGAGCGCTGCCGCGGCAACGGCGCCGAGCCGGGGACGCCGATCACGACGTGCGACCGCTGCGGCGGCAACGGCGTGCTGCAGGCAGTCAGCCGCACGCCGTTCGGCCAGATGGCGCGCACCGTGACGTGCGACGTCTGCGGCGGCGACGGCAAGAAGGCCGAGCGGCCCTGCACGCGCTGCGACGGCCGCGGGCGCGAGCGGCTGACGCACGCGATCAGCATCGACGTCCCGGCCGGCATCGCCGAGGGCCAGCGCATCCGCGTCAGCGGGCGCGGGCACGCGGGCGAGCCCGGCGCGCCGGCGGGCGACCTCTACGTGCACGTCTCGGTCAAGCCGCACGAGCACTTCCTGCGCGACGAGAACGACCTCGTGACGGTGCTCGACGTCCCCGCGCCGCTCGCCGCGCTCGGCGCGAAGCTCGAGGTGCCGACGCTCGAGGGCCCCGAGGACGTGCACGTGCGCCCGGGCACGCAGCCGGGGGAGACGCTCGAGCTCAGGGGCCGCGGCATGCCGATCCTGCGCCGTCCGGGCCGCCGCGGCGACCTGCGCGTCGTCGTCAACGTCGTCATCCCGCGCAAGCTCACCGAGAAGCAGCGCGGCCTGCTCGAGCAGCTCGCCGCGTCGATGACCGACTCCAACCTGAAGTCCGACGAGTCGGTGTTCGCGAAGCTCAAGCGCACGCTGCGCGTCTGACCGCGACCGCACGCGTGATCCGGCTCGCCATCCGCGTTGCGCGGGCCGATGCGGAGATCGCGCTCGCCGAGCTGCTCGAGCTCGTGCCGGCCGGCGTCGAGGAGGTCGACCGCGGCGAGACGATCGAGTACGCCGTCTACGGCGCGCCCGGCGAGCTGCCGGGCCTGCCGGCGCTGCGCGCGGCCGCGGGCGCCGCGCTCGTCGACGTCACGACGTCGCAGGTCGCCGACGACTGGGCCTCGCGCTGGCGCACGTTCCACCGACCCGTCACGATCGGCGAGCGGCTGCACGTGCGCCCGCCGTGGTCGCCGGCGCCGGATCCCGACGCGGGCCTGCTCGACGTCGTGATCGATCCCGCGCAGGCGTTCGGCACGGGCGCGCACGACACGACGCGGCTGTGCCTCGAGGCGCTGCTGTCGCTGGAGCCCGGCGGGGCGTTCGTCGACCTCGGCTGCGGCTCGGGCGTGCTCGCGATCGCCGCCGGCAGGCTCGGCTGGGACCCCGTGCTGGGCCTCGACCACGAGCACGCGTCGGTTCAGGCGACGCGCGACAACGCCGCCGCCAACGGCGTCGAGCTCGTCGCGCGCCACGCCGACCTGCTGCGCGGCGGCCCCGTCGCGAGCGCCCCGACGGTCGTCGCGAACCTCATGCGCCCGCTGCTGTTGCACGTCGCGGCGGCCGGCTTCGACGGCGAGCCGCCGCGCGTGCTCGTCGTCAGCGGCCTGCTCGCCCACGAGGCCGACGAGGTGGCGAGCGCGTTCGCCCGCCACGGCCTGCGCGAGCGCGAGCGCCGCCACGGCGGCGACTGGGCCGCGCTGACGCTAGTTCGCTAGAGCGGGATACGCAGGACGCGTGTCAGGAGGAGGTCGTCGCCGAAACGCTCAACGTCATCGGCCTGTCGATCTCAAGAGACAGCGAGCACGGGAGGATGGCCGCACGCGAGGCGGATGTCCCGTCGGCTCGGGCTCACCGCTCAGACGCGGGCGCCGACCACGCTCCCGCCGGATTGCTTGTGCCGGGGCTGCCGGACGCGACATGTCCGAAGGCAGACCCACGCCGCGACGCGGCGCCCCGTTCAGCGCATCGCCGCGAACCTGGACCAAAGGCCAGTACGTGTGCCAGCGACTTGGCGCAGAGTCGAGTCGGCGCGAGCGTGTCGACGTACCGGCGCCAACCCACCCCGCCCCGTTGAAGGAGAGCACCATGGACAGGCTATGTCTGCACGCTGCCAACATGGCGCGGGCGATTGTCGCGTTCGCGGTCGCCGCGCTCGTCGCGGTGCCGGCGGCGGCGGGCAACTCGGTGACTGACTGGAACGTTCGCGCGCAGCACGCGATCGCGGACGTTGCGCAGCAGTTGCCGTGGAACCAGACGCGGAGCTTTGCGATGGTCAGCGGCGCCGTCTACGACGCGGTCAACGCGATCGACGGGATGCCGTACCGGCCGTACCTGGTCGCGCCTGCGGCGCGCCGCTCGTATTCCAAGGACGCGGCCGTCGCGACGGCGGCGCACGATGTGCTCGTGGGCATTCTGCCCGCGCAGCGGTCGGCGTTGGACCAGCAGTACGACGAGGCTCTGGGCGCGATCCCTGACGGACCCCGCAAGGCCGGGGGAGTCGCCGTGGGCGCCCGAGCCGCCGACGCGATGCTCGCCGCGCGCATGAACGACGGCGTGGACGCAAGCCAGACATGGATCGTCGGTACGCAGCCAGGCCGGTGGCGGCCGACGCCGCCGTTCATGATCGGCATCAGCGCACAGATCGGCTTCATGCGGACGTTCGCCATCCCCGACGCGGATCTGTTTCGCTCCCCGCCGCCCAATGCGCTGACGAGCGCGAGGTACGCGGCTGACTTCAACGAGGTCAAGTCGATCGGCGCGGCGTCGAGCACGACGAGGACCAGCGATCAGACCGAAGCCGCGCTCTTCTGGGGCGGTCAGCAGAATCCCTGGTGGTCGATCTTCGATCAGATCGCGCTCGCACGGCATCTCAGCGTCTCCCAGACCGCGCGAATGCTGGCGCTGGTGAACATCAGCTCGCACGATTCCTTCATCGCGAACTTCAAGGCAAAGCATCATTGGAGCTCTTGGCGACCGATCACGGCCATCCCCGAGGCCGGCGCCGACGGCAACCCGGACACGGCGCCCGAATCGGATTGGACGCCGCTGCTGCCCACGCCACCGGTCCCGGAGCACCCCTCGGGCCACGCGATGGCGTCCGCAACGATCACCACGATCCTGACGCTGTTCTTCCGCACCGACAGGATGGCGTTCACCGGGTACAGCCGGGACACCAACACGACGAGGCACTACGCGAGGTTCTCCGACGCCCTGAAGGAGATCGTCAACTCCCGCGTCTGGGGCGGAATCCACTTCCGCACCGCCGACGACCAGGGCGCGGTGGAGGGCGCGAAGCTCGCGACCTACGTGTGGCTCACGCGCTTGCAGCCGACTCGCCGATCGCACCCCTGAAGC
>JAWVGK010000373.1:0-11128 GCA_033855155.1 Solirubrobacteraceae bacterium
GCCGTCGCCGTCCCAGAAGCGCCGCCGCGAGCGGCGCACGTACCAGTTGGAGAGGTCGTCGACGAAGGCGGCGATCGCGCGGCCGGCGACCGTCGCGTCGTAGGCGTCGAGGCGCTCGGTGACCGTCGCGACGGTCGCGCTCAGGCGCGAGAGCACCCAGCGGTCGAGGTCGGTCGACGGCTCGCCCGCCCGCGCGGGGTCCGGGTCGTACAACGTCGAGAACGCGTAGGTGTTCCACAGCTGGCGCAGGAACAGCCGCACGCCCTCGCCGATCGCCTCGGCTGAGAACAGGTAGCCGTCCCACGGCTGCTTGGAGGTGAAGAAGTACCAGCGCAGGGCGTCGGCGCCGAAGCGGTCGATGACCTCCCACGGCGCGACCACGTTGCCCTTGGACTTCGACATCTTCTGGCCCTGCGCGTCGAGGATCAGCCCGAGGCAGACGACGTGGTCATACGGCTTCTCGCCACCGCGCAGCAACGCCGAGACGGCCAGCAGCGAGTAGAACCAGCCGCGCGTCTGGTCCAGCGCCTCGCAGATGAAGTCCGCCGGGTAGAGCTCGTCGAGCGACAGCTCGCCGCCGAACGGCTCGTGGCGCTGGGCGAACGGCATCGCGCCCGAGTCAAACCAGACGTCGACGACCTCCGGCACGCGCGTCGCCGTCGCGCCGCACGCGTCGCAGTCGAAGGCGACGTCGTCGACGTACGGGCGGTGGGGATCGTCGAGCCGCACGCCGGAGCGCTGCTCGAGCTCCTCGAACGAGCCGACGACCGTCACGTGGCCCTGCTCGCAGCGCCACACCGGCAGCGGCGTGCCCCAGTAGCGCTCGCGCGACAGCGCCCAGTCGACGTTGTTCTCCAGCCAGCGGCCGAAGCGCCCCTGCTTGATGTGCTCCGGGTGCCACGTGACCTGCTCGTTGGCCGCCAGCAGCTCGCCGTGGCGCTGCGTCGTCGCGAGGTACCACGACGGCTTGGCGTAGTACAGCAGCGGCGTCGAGCAGCGCCAGCAGTGCGGATAGGAGTGCTCGTAGGTCTCCGCGCGCAGCAGCCGGCCGCGGTTGCGCAGGTCCTCGATCAGGTCCGCGTCGGCGTCCTTGACGAAGCGCCCGGCGTAGCGGCCGACGCGCTCGTCGTACGTGCCGTCGAGGCGCACCGGGTTGACGACCTTCAGGCCGTACTGCGCGCCGAGGCGAAAGTCATCCTCGCCGAAGGCGATCGCGGTGTGCACGAGGCCGGTGCCGTCCTCGGCGGTGACGAAGTCGCCGAGCAGCACGGTGTGGCCGCGCTCGCCGTACTCGCTGCCGGGGATGTAGCCGAAGGGCGGCTCGTAGCGCACGCCGTCGATCGCCGCGCCGGGGAAGCGCTCGAGGATCTGCACGGTCGCCGGGTCGCCGAGCACGCGCTCGACGAGCGCCTCGGCGAGCACGACCGGCGCGTCGAGCGTGCCGGTCTTCGCGCGCACGTACGTCAGCTCGGGATCGACCGCGACGGCGGCGTTGGAGACGAGCGTCCACGGCGTCGTCGTCCAGACGAGCAGCTCGTCGCCGCGCTGCAGCGGGCCGCCGTCCTGCACGACGGTGAAGCGCACGTAGACCGACGGATCGTCGACGTCCTGGTAGCCGAGCGCGACCTCGTGGCTGGACAGCGCGGTGCCGCAGCGCGGGCAGTACGGCACGACCTTGTGGCCCTCGTACAGCAGCCCCTGGTCGGCGATCTGCTTCAGCGCCCACCAGACGGACTCGATGTACGACGCGTCGAGCGTGCGGTAGGCGTCGTCGAGGTCCAGCCAGAAGCCGATGCGCTCGGTCAGCGCGTTCCAGTCCTCCAGGAATGCGAACACCGACTCGCGGCAGCGCGCGTTGAACTCCGCGATGCCGTACTCCTCGATCTGCTCCTTCGACGTGATCCCGAGCTGCTTCTCGACCGCGATCTCGACCGGCAGGCCATGGCAGTCCCAGCCGCCGCGGCGCTCGACGAGATAGCCGCGCATCGTCCGGAAGCGGGGGAAGATGTCCTTGAAGGCGCGGCTGAGGACGTGGTGCACGCCGGGCGGGCCGTTGGCAGTCGGCGGACCCTCCCAGAAGACCCACGGTGGCGCGCCCTCGCGGCGGCGCAGCGACTCGCGGAACACGTCGCGCTCGCGCCAGCGCTCGAGCACCTCCTGCTCGAGGTCGGGAAAGGACTGCTGCGGGTCGACGGCGCGCGCGGCCATGGCGACAGAGTGTAGGAAGCGGGACCGCAGCGAGCGAGCGCCGCTCAGGCCGCGAGCTTGCGGCAGATCTGCGCCAGCGACCGCTTCTCGGCCTCGTCGAGCACCGCGAACGCCTTGGCGACGCGCGCGGAGTGCTCGGGGAACAGCCGGTCGACGATCTCGCTGCCCAGCTGGGTGATCGCGACCGTCGCGGCGCGGCGATCGCTGACCATGCGGCGGCGATCGACGAGCCCGCGGTGCTCGAGCGTCGTGACGACCTCGGTCGCGTTGGCCTTCGACGTGCGCAGCCGCGCGCGCAGGACGCGCAGCTCGAGCTCGCCGCCCGCGGTCGTGAGGATCACCAGCAGCGAGAAGCCGGTCGCCGACAGGCCCTCGCGCTCGAGATCGGCGCTCAGCCGGCGGCGCACCGACGCCTCCGCGCGCAGCAACGACTCCAGAGCACGATGGGCCAACGGGTCCCCGGGCACGAGCGTCATCTGCGCCGCACCGTAGCGGCGCGGTCGGACGTCGCCGCGCGCGTGCGCCGGCTACGAGATCTGCGCGAGCACGCGACCGCCGCCGACCGCGTCCTCGGTGGCGTTCAGCCGCGTCAGCAGCCGGTCGCGCGCGCCGGTCGCGCTCGGCCCCAGCCGCGGCACGCCCGTCGCGTCGGTCTCGGGCAGCGCGCCGCGGAAGTCGAGCACGTCGACGTCCGCCGCGGCGCGGCGCGACTGGTAGGCGATGCGCGACAGCGCGTCGAGCCACGAGCGCCGTCCCGTCAGGACGACGAGGCGCGGGTTGAGCACCTGCAGCACGTGCGCGAGGCGACCGGCGTCGAGCTCGGCGGTCAGCATCAGCGTGCGCACGCCGGCGCGGCGCAAAAACAGCTCGAGCGCCTGCGCGTGCAGCGCGTCGAGCTCGCACGTCGCGCTGGCGTCGAAGATCAGGATGCCGTCGACGCGCGTCGGCGGCGGCGCGACGCGCTTGGCGGCTGCGAGCCAGCCCCACGCCCAGCGCCACGCGAAGCCGTGCTCGGCCGACGGCAGCTCGCTCTCGCAACCGCGCAGGCCGTCGATCGCCGGCAGCAGCACCTCCTCGACGGTGCGCTCGACCGAGCGCACGGCGAGGCTCTCCTCGAGGATGCGATCGGCGTCGACCTCGTCGAAGCGGCGCAGCGCCGAACGCAGGCGCGCGGGCGACGACGGCCCGCTGCCGCGCTCGCGCGCGATCGAGATCGCCGACGAGACGTTGTGGGTCTGCTCGAAGGCCTGGCGCAGCGCCTCGATCTCGACGAGATCGAACTGGCGATGCCCTCCAGCGGTCCGGCGTGGCGTGGGATAGCCGAAGCGGCGCTCCCAGGACCGCAACGTGTTCGGGCTCACGCCCAACATCGCCGCCGCAGCATGGGTTCGGAGGACGCTCATCGTGGGTGACACGAGGCTCGCCCATCGCGCACTGGAGTACGAGAAACGGACGAGCGTCGAGCCCGAAGGTTACGCCAGTTCAGTCGGTGAGGACGAGCAATGCGGCGCGCGGTGGACCGCAGGGTCCGATTCGTACCCGAAACCTGACCCCGAACTCCTGGCGCGGGCGCACCACGGCGGTGCGCGGCTCACCTGATCCGGACGCCGCGTCGACGAGCAGCACGAGCAGGTTCTCCGCGCTTGGCGCGTTCGCATCCGCCGGCACGAGGAAGTCCGCGACGTGGCGGTTCACCGCCTGCGTCTCGTCGGTCGCCAGCAGCTCCTCCGCTCGTGCCGAGACGGCGCACACCGACAGCGTCGAGTCGATCACGAGGAAGCAGTCGTCGGCGTTCGGCGCGACGTCGACCGAGGCCTGCAGCACGAGCCCGAGCCCGCAATGGCCGCACACGCGCGAGCCGAGGTTCGTCGGGGCGACCACCGGCGGCAACCCGCAGTGCCCGCAGAAGGACGTCAGCTCGAGCCCGCGCTCGTCGACCTCCGGCGCGCGCACCGCGTGGAGCCTTCTCATGCCGGCTGTGCCCGGCGTCGCGGAAGCTCGACGGCCGCGCGCAGCGGTCGCACCGGCGGCGCGAGATCGCGGCGATCGTCGACGAACGCCAGCAGCTGGCGCTGGGCGCCGAACGGCGTGTCGGACAGGATGCGCGCGCCCGTCGTGCGGACCTTCTGCGAGTTCTGGTGGCGCCGGAAGACCGCCACCGGCAGCTGGCCCGTGGCGGCACGCACGCGGTAGGCCCAGCGCGCGACGTCGTCGTCGCTGGCGTGGTTGCCGGCGATCACGATCGCGTTCGGCGCCAGCGACGCGACGACGTCGCCGAGGCCGGCGACGCAGCCGATCGGCAGCGCCATCACGCGCGCGCCGGCGCGGCCGCAGAACAGCTCGAGCGCGCGCACGCGCAGGGCGTCGGGATCGAGCTCGTTGCGGGTGGCGTCGCCGACGAGGATCGCGAGCGGCCGCGAGGGCGGCGGGGCGAGGCGCTGCGCGCGTCGCAGCCACCCGTCGGCCCAGCGGGCGGCGAACGCCCACGGAGCGCTGTCGGTGCCGAAGCGCGTGCCGAGCTCGTCGAGCGACGGCAGCAGGACCTCCTCGACGGACCGTTCGACCGAGCGCAGCGCCAGCGCGCACTCCATCGCGCTGTCGGCACGGTCGAGCTCGAAGCCGGCGAGGGCGCCGACGAGCGTGTGCGTGTCGGTGCTCAGCGCCTCGCGCGCACGGCTGACGGCCGAGGAGATCGACAGCCCCTGCTGCAGCGCGTCGCGCAGCGCGGCGACCTCGCCGTGGGTGTAGAGGCGATGGCGGCCGGCCGACCGCTGCGGCTTCGGATAGCCGAAGCGGCGCTCCCACGCACGCAGCGTGTTCGGGCTGACGTTCAGCAGCGCGGCCGCTTCGCTGGTCTTCAGGGTGCGCACGGGCTACATGATCGGTCGAACGGGGACCGGTTGCAAACGCGAGCCCTTGGAAACTGCACACGTTCGCCCCCGAAAGATGTGCAAGATCTTGCCGCGAGACGGATCCCTGCGTCATCCAGCGAACGCGGCCGATCACCAAAGGTCGGGCGTCCACGGCGGGGGCACGGGCGACGGATGGCTGACGGCTGACACATGAGGCTTGTCTTCCTGTAGGCAGATCGCGGCGCGATCGTCAACGTCGCTGCCTGAAAATCGACGAATGTTCACCTTTTTCGGCGCAAAGCGAGGCATCTTGGGGTGACCGATCGCAGTTCTCGCAGACGTTCGTCCGCTTTCATTTGCGGTCCGATCGGGCTGCTCTACGGTGGCCGCCCGTTCACCGTTTCCGGAGGTTCCCATGACCTGCTTGAAGCTGCGCGTATACCCCGTCATGATCGTTGCGGTAAGCGTCATCGCGGCCGCAGGAGGCGGCTGGCGCATGGGGCCATAGGCCCCGCCGCGCCGGCGCCTGCCGCGGGCGGTCGTACAGTCTCCCCGTGACGGTCGTACCGACTTCGACGCATCGTCGTGCCGCCGTCGCCTCGGCGCTGGCGCTGCTGGCGGCGTGCGCGCCGATCCTCCTGCTGTCGTCGGGCTCCGACGCGTTCTCGCTGCTCACGGCCGTGCTCGCGGCGTGCGCCGTGGCCAGCGTGCTCGGGGCGTCGCGGTGGGACAGCTCGGTGCAGATCTCCGGTGCGTTCGTGTGCTTCATGCTGGCGGTCGCGTTCGTCGGTCCCGTCGGTGCGTTCATCGTCGCCGCGTCGTCGGAGCTCGGCGCCTGGGCGATCCAGCGCTACCGAAGCGTGGTGCTGCCGATCAACATCGCGGGATCGGCGGTGCCGAGCCTGCTCGCGGGCCTCGTGTTCGATGCGATCACGGGCGGCCGGCTGGACGGGAGCCTCGGCAACACGGCGGCGCTCGCCGTGGTGGCGATCGGCTTCCTGGCGCTGAACTTCGTGCTGCTGCGCACGCTGGCCGTCCTCGTCGACGGCGGCACCCTGCGCGCGGCGCTGCATCACCCGCGCGAGCTGCTGCCGTCGCTCGCCCTGACGGTCGGGCTGACGCTGGCGATCGCGGACATCAGCGCGCGCTCGACCGCGGCGAGCCTGTTCGCGATCCTCGTGATCGTCGCCTTCAACTACATGTCGCGGCTCGTCGTCATCGCGCGCCAGCGCGCCGGCCAGTACGCGGCGCTGTCGTGGGGCGTGCTGTCGGCGCTCGTGCGAGCGCTCGACCGCCGCGACGGCCGCACGGCGCGCCATAGCGCCGCCGTCGCGGCCTTCGCGCGCGATATCGCGGTCGAGTGCGGGATGGGCGAGCGCGAGGCGGAGCTCGCCCACACGGCCGGTCTGCTGCACGACATCGGGCGCTTCGCGCTGCCCGACCGCGTGATGGAGCGCCAGGGCACGCTGACCGAGGCCGACTGGGAGGCGATCCGGCTGCACCCCGAGCTCGGCGCGGACATGCTCAAGGACCTCGGCGTCTACGGCCCCGTCGCGCAGATCGTGCGCGCGCATCACGAGCGCGTCGACGGCCGTGGCTATCCGGACCGCCTGAAGGGTGACGAGATCCCCGAGATCGCGCGCATCGTCGCGGTCGCCGAGGTCTACGACACGCTCACCGCGCACGACACCTACCGCGACCGCATGACGTCCTTTCAGGCGATCACCGAGCTGCGCCGCGTCGCCGGACGCCAGCTCGACGAGCGCTTCGTCGAGGCGCTCGTGTCGCTGCTGAGCGGGCGCGGGATGGACTACCGCCACGCCGACACGGCCGACTTCGACTCCGAGCTCGCGATCCACGGCCGGATCGCGGACTCCGTCTCGACCGACAACGTCGCCGGCTCGGGCCTGGCGGACACGCCGCGCCCGTAGCGCCTACGCCCGCGCTCCGGTGACGGCCCATCGCCCGCGCGCGAAGCGCGCGCCGAGCATCGCCAGGCGCGCGCCGACGAACGCCAGCAGGCCCGCCCAGACGCCGCTGATGCCCCACTCCAGGCGCAGCGCGAGCAGCGCGATCGGAACGTAGACCGCGAGCCCGGCGACGAGCATCGACAGCGCGAGGAAGCGTGTGTCGCCGGCGCCGATCAGCACGCCGTCGAGCGCGAAGACGACCGCCGCCGCGGGTTGCATCAGCGCGAGCAGCGGCCAGATCGCGTGCGCCCGGTCGATCACCGCCGGGTCGGAGCTGAACGCGCGCGGCAGCGTCCCGGACAGCGCGAGCAGCACGGCGCCCAGCAGGCAGCCCGCGACGAGCGACCAGCCGATCGTGCGCAGCGCGCCGGCGCGCGCGCCGGCGGCGTCGCCGGCGCCGAGCGTGCGACCGACGAGCACCTGCGCGGCGATCGCGATCGCGTCGAGCACGAGCGCGCCGAGCGTGAACAGGCCGAACGCGATCTGGTGCGCCGCGAGCGAGCTCTCGCCGATCCGCGCGAGCACCGCGCTCGCCGTCGCGAACGCCGCCAGCAGCGCGGCCGAGCGCACGAACAGCTCGCCGGAGATGCGCACGAGCGGCGCCAGCAGGGCCAGCCGCGGCGCGCGGTCCGTCGCGGGCCCGCGCAGCAGCATCGCCGCGAACGCCGCGCCCATGAGCGCCTGCGCGAGCACCGTCCCGGCGGCCGAGCCGTCCAGGCCCCAGTCCAGGCCGTACACGAACCACAGCTCGAGCACGACGTTCGCCAGCTGCGCGGCGACGACGATCACCAGCGGCGTGCGCAGGTCGGCGATCCCGCGCAGGTAGCCCTGGCCCGCGAGCGCGACGAGCGCCGGCACGAGGCCTGCCGCGCTGATGCGCAGGTAGCGCGTCGCGAGCGCGGCCGTCTCGCCGCGCCCGCCGAGCAGCGCGACGAGCGGGTCGGCGAGCACGACGCAGGCGAGCGCCAGCGCGAGGCCGAGCGCGCACGCCAGCCACAGCGACTGCGCGGCGAGCTGCGCCGCGCGCGCGTCGTCGCCGGCGCCCGACAGCCGCGCGACCTGCGCCGTCGTCCCGTAGGTCAGGAAGATGCACAGCGAGACGAGCGTCGTGAGGATCGTCGCGGCGATCGCGAGCGCCGCGAGCTGCGGCGTGCCGAGGTGCCCGACGATCGCGGTGTCGACGAGCAGGTACAGCGGCTCCGCCGCGAGCGCGCCGAGCGCGGGCACCGCAAGTCGCCCGATCTCGCGATCCTGAGGCGATCGCAGCACGCGCCGGACTCTACGATGGGCCGATGCCCGCCCGGAGCGCGCAGCTGGCGGTGATCCTGGCGCTCACGCTGGCGGGCTGCGGGTCGTCGGAGCCCGCCGAGCTGCCGCTCGCCTGCACCGGCGAGCCGTCCACGATCGTGCGCGCGCTCGAGGCCGCGCCGGGCGCCGTCGCGCTGTCGGACGGCACGCGTCTGTCGCGCTGCGTGCGGCTGGCGGCGCACCGCGACGGCGACATGCAGTCGCTCGGCCTGGCGCTGACGCGGACGGCCGACGGCCTGCGCGACGCCGCGGCCACCGACCCCGTCGCCGCGCTGCGCCTCGGCTACCTCGTCGGTGCCGTGCGCCGCGGCGCCGCGCAGACGCCAGGCCTCGCCGCGCAGTTCTCGCGCCACCTGGAGCAGCTGGCGTCCTACGGCATCGTCGGCGACGCGCCGCTGCGCGAGCTGCGGCGCGGCATGCGCCTCGGCGAGGCCGCCGGATGAAGCTGCGCCTGTATCACCATCGCGACGGTGCGCGGATCGCCTATCGCGAGGCGGGCGTCGGGCCGAGCCTGTGCCTCGTCCACAGCGCCGCGCTGTCGCACCGCGAGTTCGTGCCGCTCGTCGAGCACCTCACGCATCGCTTCCGTCTCGTGCTGCCCGACCTGCCGCTGCACGGCGACTCCGAGGACCGACCGCGCCATCCTTACACGATCGACTGGCTGGCCGAGGTGATGGCCGACTTCTGCCGCGAGACGTGCGGCTCGCATCCGCTCGTCGGCGGGCACGGCGCGGGTGCCGAGATCGTGCTGCGCGCCGTCGTCACCGGCCAGCTCGCGCCGTCCCGGCTCGTGCTGATGCCCAATCGCCTGCACCGCCCGCCGCAGCACTCGCGGCTGCCGGCGCCGGTGCGCGTGCTCGCGCCGGCGGCGTCGCTGCCGGGCCTGGACCGCATCGCCTCGCGCGCCGTGCGCCTCGCCTACCGGCCGGAGCACGGGATGAAGCTCACCGCGCGCGGCAACCCCGCCGCGCGCGACCTCGTGCGCCACGCGACCGCCGACGTCGCCGGCAACGCGAACCTCGCGCGGTCGTGGTCGCGCTGGGTGCGCCGCTGGCCGGCGGGCGCCCAGACCGGCCTGCTGGAGGCCTACCCGCGCCTGCATTCCAGCGTGCTGCTGCTGTGGGCCGATCGCGACCGCTACCACCCGCTCGCCGGCGCGGAGGAGGCGCGCGACCTGCTGCCCGACGCGCTGCTGCGCGTGCTTCCCGCGACGGGCTTTTTGATCGCCTACGACGACCCCGTCGGCGTCGCGCGCGAGCTGACGGCGTTCTGCGCCTAGCTGCTTCGGCCTCCTCCGCCCGACCGTGTCGCTAAGGTGTCGCATGCAGGCGACACGCACGCGACAGAGGAGGCCGATGGCGGTTCTCGAGGAGGTTGAGCGTCAAGCGCTCAAGTCTGTCGACGAATCACTCACGCAGATCCAACGGAGCCTCGAGGAGGCGTCGCGCCGAGGCGCGCTTGACAGGCAGACCATAGATCGCCTGGGCGTCACGGCAAGACGGGCTGCGCAGCGCGTCAACGAAAGCCTGCCTGCGCAGCTCGACGACCGCGCAGCGGCCGAGATTCGTAGCCGCTTGATCGCGATCCTGACGCTCGACATCGACGAGACCAGTGGCCTCGACGTCGCCGATCGCTTCCTGATGGAGATGGAGGCCGTTCGCCACATCGTTCGCGATGTTCTCGACGAACAGCCGCCTGTCGAGCTACGCGACGCCGCGAACCTGGTGACACTCCTCGAGTCCTGGCTGCCGCGAGTGACCGTCGCTCAACTTGCGCAGATCCTCGGGCTCTCGGAGCGGGCGCTGCAGCGCCGACGGCACGGCGAGGGGGGCGAGGCAACACATCGGATGGGGCTCGTCGCACGGCTGGTGGCCATCCTGCGTCATAGCTGGACCGACGAAGGCGTCGCGGCTTGGTTTCATCGCCCACTCAGCACGCTTGGGGGGGCGAGCCCCATCGAGCTGCTCGACGACCCCGGGCGTGAACGAGATCTTCTGTTGACGGCGAGGTCGGGCCGAGTACAGGGTGGCGTCTGAGCAAGTCGCGCTTCAGCCAAGCGCGCCCGGCAGCCTCACCGTCTTCCGGTACACCGACTACGACGTACCGTTCTG
This sequence comes from Solirubrobacteraceae bacterium, assembly GCA_033855155.1. Classification (GTDB taxonomy): domain Bacteria; phylum Actinomycetota; class Thermoleophilia; order Solirubrobacterales; family Solirubrobacteraceae; genus CADCVQ01. The sequence continues at coordinate 10,450 of JAWVGK010000373.1, forward strand.
GTCGCGCCCGAATACGCGCGTCGGCCGCTGGAATGTCGTTGGCGACGAGCCGACGCAGTACTGGTCCATGACTCCCGACGGTGCCTGGGCGGAGCTGATCCGCGCAAACGAGCTGCACACGGAGGAGGAGCTCGACCTTGTCCGCATGCCGTTGTGGGTGTGTCGCCTTCCTGGGATGTCGCTCGTCGACCTGCACCACGCCGACGCACAGCAGACCCATGGGATCTCGACGCGCCAGATGATCGAGGACGACTGGCGCCCCTGTCAGGCAGCCGCTACCGAGCTGCGACGACACTGCCGAGGAATCATCGCGCCGAACCCCGCGCTCGACGGCCACGCCAACCTGACGCTGTTCGGAGCCAGGCGCGCGATCGATTGGCGTACGAAGCCGGCGCTCGCGTCGACCGTGCCCGCAGCGAGGACATGCGTAGGCCGTCCGCCTCGCGGTCTCCTCTCCCTCGTACGTCGGAGGAGCGGTTCAGCATCACAGGCACCCCTCTTCGGCCCTGACGGCTAGCGGGCTCGCGAGGGTACAAGCCGTCAGCGCCCGCCCGGCCGCGCCGGCCAGATACGGTTCGCCGACGGTGGGCGGGCGAAACGCGGGAACTCAGGAGATGAACGTGGCCGAGCGACAGCTGTGGGGCAGCGAGACCGACAAGGCGGTCGCCAACTTCCCCGT
>JAWVGK010000374.1:0-4905 GCA_033855155.1 Solirubrobacteraceae bacterium
CCGCGACGATCCCCCGGTTCCTGAGGTTGGCCGCGACTTGCGCGCGGGACACACCCGATGCGGCCGGTGACCGGTGCTCGTAGCTCAGCGTCGGGACCGGGAGCTCGCTGAAGACGCCGCTGCAGACTGTCAACAGGAACCGAAAAGTGCGCCAGGATCAGGAAGCCAATAGTGCTCCATCGGTGCTGGTGTTCCGCGGTTCAGGCGGAGCCGCGTAGCGGCGGAGCATGAATCGCGGGCGCGGGACCGGTGCCCCTCTCGCGCAGCCTGTAGCTCTTGCCCTTGAGCGTCACGATGTGCGCGTGGTGGATGAGGCGATCGATGAGGGCGGCGGCGACCATCGCGTCGCCGAGGATCTCGCCCCACGCTTCGAAGCCGCGGTTGCTGGTGACGATGATCGGCCCGCGCTCGTAGCGGCGCGCGACCAAGGCGAAGAGCAGGTTCGCGGCCTGGCGCTCGAGGGGCAGGTAGCCGATCTCGTCGACGACGATCAGGCCGTAGCGCTCGATCCGCCTGAGCTCGTCATCGAGGGCATTGCGGTGTTGGGCGGCTTCGAGGCGGTCGACCCATTGCTGGGCGGTCGCGAACGCGACGCGATGTCCGGCCTGGCAGGCCTTGATCGCCAGCGCGATCGCGAGGTGACTCTTGCCGGTCCCGGGCGGCCCGAAGAAGCAAACGTTGGCGTGCTCCTGAGTCCAGGCGAGCTGCGCGAGGTGCAAGATGAGCGGCCGTTCGGCACCGGACTGGGCGGTGAAGTCGAAGTCCTCGAGCGTCTTGTGCGCCGGAAACGCGGCGTGGCGAACGCGCTGTCGGGCGCCGGAGGCGTCACGGGCGAAGACCTCGGCCTCCAGCAGCGCCTCGAGAAACTGCTCGTAGGGCCAGCTCTCATCGCGGGCCCTTGCGGCGGTCTGCTCGAGACGCTCCAGCAGCCTGGGCGCCTTCATCTTCGCGATCAGAAACGGCAGCCGGTCGCCGATCCCGGCGGTCTTGTTCATGCGCAGAGCTCGGCGTAGTCGCTGAGCGCCGGCGCCACGATCTGAGGGCTGCTGATCGCAACGACCGGCGCGATGACCGGTGGCTCGGGGCGCATGCGTGGCGCGGGCTGCCAGCTGCCCGGCTCGTAGCTGCGTTCGTAGCACGCGACGGTCTGGCCGCGATGCTCGATCCAGACGCGGTCGCGATCGAAGCGCAGATCGACGCGCTGATGAACGAGAGCTTCCGGGGCACGGTAGAAGCTGGCGCCATGCTTGAGATAGCCGTCCAACGGCACTCTCGATGACCGGCGTCCGGCCGCGTCAAACGCGACCGGCGGCAGCGTCCTGAGCGCCTCACGCTCCACGGCCAAGCGCTCGGCGACGATGTGGCGGCCGGTTGCGTGGCGGCGCGGCAGCGCGACGCGGTCACGCCAGTCGGCGTAGACGTCGTCGAGTTCGGCCAACGAGCTGAACCGCCGGGCCGGCCAGAACCCGGTCTTGTGATGTCGAACGGCACCTTCGACCGATCCCTTCTCGCGCGGCGTGCCCGGCGTGCAGGCCGTGGCGTGAAAGGCGTAGTGGCCGCGCAGCTGCACGAACCGCGCGTTCCACGTCACGACGTCGCCGTCTCGGCGAGCGACCGCCGAACGCAGGTTGTCGTATACGCACTCGCGCGGAACGCCACCCAGCCAGCCAAGCGCCCGAACGTGCCCTTCCATGAACGACTCGATCGTCATGTCAAAGCTGAAGTGCGCCGTCGACGCGCCCGAGTAGGGCAGCGAGCAGATCAACGCGTAGACCCGGCGCTCACGCCCGGCGATCTTCGGCCGTGTCGGCATCTCAGCCCAGTCGATCTGCAGGACCTGGCCGGGCCGGTAGCCCGTGCGCTGCGCGGGCCGCACCTCGCGCGGGCGCATCGCCGCCATCCGTTTGCGCACGAGATCGACCGAGCCCGCGTAGCCGTAATCATCGCGCAAAATCTCCGTCACGCGCGGCGCCTTGATCGCCGGCCACTCCGCAAGCAGCCGTCCGATCACCGGCACCAACGGATCGAGCATCGAACCGCTCGCCTCGCGCTCATAGCTCGGCTGCGTCTCAGCCACCGCCAAGCGCCGCACCGTGCGCCGGTTGATCCCCAGCCGCGCCGCGATCTCGCGCTGCGAGATCCCGTCGGCCGCCATCGCTCTGATCTGCGCCCACTCCACTGCGCTGCGCACCTCCCAGCACCCCTCCCGAGCTCGCCGACGACGACCTCGAGACTCCCGCCGACACCGGTCAACACCGATGCCTCGAGTGGTGCACTTTTCAGTTCCTAGATCTGGCGCAGTATTGGGCTCCTGGCGTCATGCAGACCGCGCCAGGAGACGTCGGAAGCCTGGTGACCGCCGTCGGGTGGCGGCAGTGCGCCGGGACCAGACGCCGCAGTTCCAGTACAGCCGCTCTCGGGAACATCGAGGCCTTGAGGTCATGAGCTAGAGACTAGAGTCACCACATCCCCGGCAGGTGGCGCCGACAGGCGGACGCGGAGGCGCGCTTGGCGCACGCGTAAGCCGCGCCGCCGTCACCGGCTCACCCCGCGCTCTGACGCCTGAGCCAGTTCTCGATGTCTTCTTGCACGAACCGGCGGTGCCGGCCGATCTGCAGCGAGGGCAACGGCTCGTTGGCGCGACGCGCGTAGTCGTACACGGACGATCGCGGGATTCCGAGCAAGCCTGCCACTTGCTCGGCGGTCAGAAGAGGCCTCGCCAAGTGGACGCGCTCAGAGCGCGATGGATGGTATTGATTGACGTTCATACCTCGGGAGACGGACGAATCGCAGCCGTGGGCTGCTGGACGGCGAAGACCCGGGACCTCAGAGGAGCGAGCTATCCTCCCTCGGGCCGCGAACAGAATCTCTCCGCCGCGACCCCCCTCGCGGGCGCCACTCTCGGCGCCGGAGGGTCAGACCGTATGAGCCGATGGTCGCCGGCCCCGGTAGGAGGAGTGCGTTGCGCATGAGGCGAACGGCGGTCGTGAGCGCGCCGTGCGGGCGCGACGATCACTGAGCGTCGCAGCGGTTGCGCTGCGTGAGCACGGCACGGTGCTGAGCGCGACGGTGCGCCGCCTTGAGCGCGACGTCGCTGAAAGCGACGCGGCGTTGGGCGCGACGCCCGCGACGCGCGCTGACGCGATCTGCGGCCCTGCGGACGGCGCCGATCGACACGCATAACGCGAGCCAGACGCCTCTGACGAGCTGTCTGGGCGCCGATGGCGCAAGGTCGACGCGCCTTTTCAGGGGTCTGCGCTGACGATCTCGCGCAGGTTCTCGAACTCGGCTACTGCATCGGCGGCGCCCATCCGGCGCGCTGCGCCTCGTCAGCGCAGGTGACTGCGCACTACTCCTCTGATTCGGCGAGCATGAACACCACGACCGCGATGTCCAAAGCGATGTCGTTGCAGCTCAGAAACGCCGTGACCGTGTTGTGCAGGATCTGCTGGACGCCGTCGATCAGCTCGGTCCTCATCATGTGCTGCAGAATCTGGCGTGTCGCGAGCACGATCTCGGCGTGGCCGTTGTCGACGAGTGCCTGCTCGGTGCTCGTCAGCGTGTCGTGGAGCGCGACGATCACCATGTTGCCGTCGATGACGGTGCGGGCTCCCGTGGGACCGCGTCCGGTGCACTGGCTGAACACTTGAACGGTGCGCTTGGAGATGGCAGCCAGCTTGGCGCCGCGATCGGCCGGCCGCTCGGCGGCGCTGCGCGTCATCCTGGGTCTGCCTGGCGCGACGAGCAGCGGTCTGCGCGAGGTGACACGTCGTCGACGCGCTCGCTGATCGGTGTTGGTGACATTGCCAGGCCGATCGGCGCTCAGAGCACCAAGCTTGACGTTGGGGTCCTGCACGTGGACGATCTGCATAGCGGGGCGTATGTATTTATGTGAGGGTGCCGACGACGCGCTAAGCTGTCGCGGACCTACTGGATTGGTGCCGGGGCTCGCCGAGACCCGCTGCTGAGCCACCGCGGGGCGCCTTATGGCCAAGAGAACGTCGCGCAACCGGCGCGCCGACGACGACGCGTCCGTGCGCGCAGCGCAGCGCCACACCCTCACTACCGGTGTGCCCGAGGGTCAGCCACCCAGCGATCGTGAGCTGACGCCGACTCGGCCCGTTCGGGCGCTCACCGACGACGACCTGCAGCGCGCGGAGGACCGCGACGCCTATGCGCCGATCAAGGGCGTGCGTCAGCGCACCGCACGTCATCGTCAGCACACTGCGCGCGCGCGCCTGGATGCTGCGGCGGCACGTGACGCGATCGCCGTCGAGCTCGACGAGGCGGCGCTCGTGCGCGACCACGACGGGGTTGCCCGCGACCGAGCGCTGGCCGAGCACGACAGCGCCGAGGAGCGCGAGACCGCGGCGCGTATCAGCGGCGCGGAGATCGTCCTGCGCGCCGGCGCAGCACGCCGACGCGCCGCCGAACGGCGCATGCAGAGCGCTCAGCATTTGGCGCTGGTCGCCGACGACCGCGCGGCCGCGGGACGCGACCGTGAACACGCCGCTGACCAGCGGCGTCATGCCCGCGCCGACCTCGACGCTCTCGCGCACCACGTCGCGATCATCGAAACCGACGCGCTTACGGGAGCACGCACCCGTGCGGCGGGACTGATCGACCTCGACCACGAACGCGACCGCTGCCGCGCCACGCACGCCGCGCTCGTCCTCGCCTTCGTGCATGTCGACGCGACCTTGAACGTCCGACACATCCGCGGCCACGACACCGACGACGAGGTGCTCAAACGTCTCGTGGCGAGCATCCACGATCACCTGCGCGGCTACGACGTGATCGTGCGCTTCGCCGACAACGACTTGGTCTGCGCGATGTCGAACATGACCGAGCCGACAGCCCGACGGCGCTTCACCGCGATCGCCGCCGCCAACGACGACGCGTTCA
>JAWVGK010000375.1:0-4204 GCA_033855155.1 Solirubrobacteraceae bacterium
GGACGTGGGCGCCGCGCCGATGTCGCGACCGACCGAGCCCGCGACCGCCATCCTCGTGATCGCCGGCCCGATCGCCGAGGGCGACGTCTCGGGGTTGTGCGAGCGCCTGCGCGCGGTCGCGCGGACCAGCGCGGCGCAGGTCGTCGTCTGCGACGTCCGCGGGCTCGGCGCCGACGTGCGCACGGTCGACGCGCTGGCGCGCCTGCAGCTCGTGGCTCGCAGCCTGGGCTGCAGCATCCGCCTGCACCGGCCGTCGCCGGAGCTCGACGCGCTGCTGTCGTTCCTCGGCCTCGCGGAGGCGGTCGCCTCAGTCGGGCGGCGTGGGCGGCAGGCCGAAGAGCGGGAACAGCCGCTCGGTGTCGAGGAACGAGTTGATCGCGACGACGCGCCCCCCTGAGATGTCGATGACCTGCAGCGCCCACGGCTCGAAGCCGCCGTCCGGGCCGCTGCAGCGGTACTGCCCGAAGGCGGGCATGCCGTTGGCGGTCGTCGGCACGAGCCGCGAGCCGCGACACCCCGACCCCGTTCCGAGGAAGAAGTCGCGCAGCACCGCGGAGCCCTGCAGCCACAGCTCGAACGGCGGCATCGACATCGTCGCGTCCTCGTGCAGCAGCGTGACGAGCGTGTCGATGTCGTAGTCCTCGAAGGCCGCCACGTAGCGTTCGAGCAGCGCGCGCCCGTCGGCGTCCAGCGGCGCCGGCGCGGCGCCGCTGTCGACGTCGCTGGAGTCGAGCGTCGCGCGTGCGCGTTGCAGCGCGCTGTTGACCGACGCGACGCTCGCGTCGAGCAGCTCGGCGACCTCGCTCGCCTTCCAGCGCAGCACCTCGCGCAGGATGAGGACCGCGCGCTGGCGCGGCGGCAGGTGCTGCAGCGCCGCGACGAACGCCAGCCGCAGGCTCTCGCGCGACAGCGCGAGCTCGGCGGGATCGCCGTCGTCGGGCAGCACGCGCGAGTCGGGCATCGGCTCCAGCCAAGTCGCCTCGGGCAGCGTCCCGAGCGCGCCGTCGACGGTTCCCGCCGGGCCGAGGTCCATCGGCCGCGCGCGGCGTCCGCGGCTCTCGAGCATCGTCAGGCAGACGTTCGTCGCGATGCGATATAGCCACGACTTGAACGCCGCCCGCCCCTCGAAGCGATCGATGCCGCGCCACGCGCGCAGCATCGTCTCCTGGACGGCGTCCTCGGCCTCGAACGCCGAGCCGAGCATCCGGTAGCAGTAGCCCGTGAGCGCCGAGCGGTGCTCCTCGAGACGGGACTCAAGCTCGTCGGCGCGGGGCGCCAGGGCGGTCGTCGCTGCGAGATCGGCCATCGGTGGGGCCTCCTTGAGGCTCGGGAACGGCGTGCGCCGGATGGTAGGCGTGGACGCACGGCGTCCGCAAGGGCCGCGCGAAGCGGCCCCTGCGGCGCCGACCTACCGAACGGCGGTCGTCACGTGGCCGGCGGTACCAGCCGGCCGGCAGCAACCGCGGCGATCACGGCGCCGCGGCCGCGATCTTGCGCTCCATGCACTCCTTGCAGCACGCGCAGTCCTCGACGGGCTCCTGCGGCGCCTTGCTCGCGCAGATGACGCTCTCGAGCATCGCCTGAAAGCCTCCGTCGAGCGTGTCCTCGTGCGTGTAGGACTGGCCGCCGGTCTCGGCCGCGACGCGCGCGAACTCCGCTTTGTTGGACGCTGCGAACTTCGGGTCGCCCTTGGCGAAGTACGTGTGCACGCGCGCGTCGGCGGCGTTCGCGGCCGCGATCGCCGTGTTCGCCTCGTCGATGTCCGCCTGGTCGAAGGGGTCGCCGCCCTCGAAGGCCTCGTCGCCGAGCATGAACACCGCCTTCTTGGTGCCCGGACGCCAGTCGTTGTGGTTGACGACGTCCTCGATCGCGCGGCCGACGTCCTCCTGCGCGCCGCCCGACGCGACGCTGCCGCGCTTGCGCCCGCGCATGTCGCCCTCCTTGACCCCGAGCTTCGTGAGGTGCTCACGGATCGTCGTGCGAAACAGCGAGTCCGAGAACTTGCCCTCGATCCCGAGGTAGCTGACCTTGAGGTCCGACGGGCACTTCGTCTTGGCCGATTCGATCGCGGCGCTGACCGCGTTCGAGAGGCTTGTCGCGTCGGGCTTCATCGACGTGCTCGAGTCGATCACGACGACGAGGTCGACCAGCGGCACCTTCTCCTCGACCGGCTCGCTCGGCGTGCCGGGCACGCACAGCTCGGGGAAGTGCAGCGTGCGACCCTCGTCGCCGTGCTCCTCGTCGTCGGCGCGATGCGTCGACACCGGGCCGGGATTCGCCAGCGTCGCGACGCCCGCCGTGATGCCCGTCTCCTGGCCCGGCAGCGTGTACGCGTTGATCGTGAAGCGCGACGGCTCGGCGTCGTCGGCGCCGCGCTTGAAGTTCATGCCCATCAGCTGTGGCAGCCCGATCGTGCCGATCAGCGGGTCGGCGTACCAGAACTCCATGAGCTTCGGGCCGTGCCCGAGCCCGCCGATGATGTGGGCGATGTCGACGGGCTTCTCGTCGCCCTTGTACTGAAAGCAGCCCGAGCCGAAGACCGAGCCGTCGGGGTTGTAGGTGTGGAACATGTACGTCTGGATCGGCTTGACGATCAGCTGCAGGCGGGCGACGATGTCGGCGCTGTTGGCGCCGTTCTCCTCGCTGACGAAGCGCGTGACGATCTGCCCGCCCTGCTTGAAGCCCGCGATGACCAGCGCGTACTCCTCGCCGTCGATCTCGACCGTCTCGGGCGACTGCAACGTCGGCAGGTCGACGAGGTCCTGCGGCGCGGGGCCGACGTTCGGCGTCTCGTTGTGGTGAAAGCGGAAGCTGAAGTCGCGCACGAGCGCGCCGCTGTTGAACACGACGTTGACGCGCAGGTCGACGTCAAACTGGCTGGGCTGAAAGCCGTAGACGGGGAAGTTGTCGTGGGTGAACGTCCCCAGGACGAACTCGGTGCCGTCGGTCAGCACCTCGACGGTCGAGCCGGCGAAGCGGTAGCCGCTCTGACCCGCGCCCCCGGCGGGCACGCCCCAGCGGACGTTCGACGTGCCGAGGCCCCCGAGCCCCGGCGGCGACGCGGTCATGCTCGGCCAGACACCCGACGTCACAGCAGTAGCCATCCCAACCCCCTGTAGTGAAACTGCGTCATGGACCGGCGGGCCGCGCCGCGGTGCGGCCGCCGGAGTTCGCTGCGATCAGCCCTTGCGGCTCGCGACGAGCTGTCCCGTCGGATCCTCGAGCCGCGCGGTGTCCCCGCTGTCGTTCCACACCCTCGCGGTCTTCCACGCGAGCTCGCCCGCGGCGGGGCTCGCCGCGCCCGGTCCCGAGCGCACCCGCACCGACGCCCCGGGGTCGACGACCGTTCCCGCCGGGAAGACGTACGGCTTGCCCGTGCTCTCGTCGCGCAGCCTCCATCCCCCGAGGTCCAGCGGCGCAGTGCCGGCGTTGGCGATCTCGACCACCTCGCCCTTGAGGTCGAGTGCGCTCAGCACCGCGACCGGACCCGCCGGCTCGGACTCGGCCGTGCCGGGCTGCGCGGACGCCGCCGCCGCGGCGCCGGCAGGCGCGACGAGCACCGAGCGCATGAAGTTCGCATCCGGGCGCGCGCCATTCTCACCCGGGTCATAGCCCTCGCCCTCGCGATCGCGCAGGGTCGCGTACAGCGGCGTGCCGTCCGCGAGGCGCCCGTAGGCAACTCCTCCCGGCGCGACGAGATCCAGGCGGCCGTCGTCCTCGTCGACGAACTCGGCCGGCCGCCAGTCACCCTCGTCGAGCAGCACCTCGTATTCCTCCACCGGCCACTCGTGGCGCTCCGGCCCGACATGGGCGCCGTCGCTGCGCCGCAGGTAGCCGAGGCGCACCGCGCCGTCGCCGTCGGGCAACGACCGCACGAGCCACAGCGGCTCGCGCTCCTGCCCCCCGTCCTCGGTGTCACGCCACTCCCAGCCGTGGCCATGCTCCGGAGCGCCGTCGGGGATCGCTCCACCGGACGCCTTGCCCCACCGATACTCATCCATGTCTGTCTCCAGTCGCTCGTCGTCCGAGATCGCGCACAGACGCGTGGTGCTCGCGCACCGCCGCCGCCGCGTGTGTCATCGGAGCTGGATGTCCCCGCCGTCACGACTCGTCCCCGATCGCCGGTTCACAGTAGAGCGAAATCGCGGTGAACGTCAACTCAATAAAGCGGAGCGTCGAGGTCCGGAAGCCGACCAGGTGGTGC